>JACQHV010000249.1 GCA_016198885.1 Gammaproteobacteria bacterium | reverse complement strand
TTAAATTTTCATTTAATAATTTATAAAAACGGTTAATATCTTCCTGTGGTATGGAAATCACCCCGGCTAATTTTTTTATAACATTATCAATATTGCCAACATGTTCAGGTATTATCTCCAGACTGAAGGCAGGCTGATTTTCCGCAAGCAAGGCTCCATCCCGGCTGTAGATTAAACCACGAATTGGCGGTATGGGCAGGATTTTGACCCGGTTATTCTGCGATAGGGTAATGAAATGATCATGTTTTACAACTTGCAAATATACAAGCCGTAGTATTACCAGTGACATTAAAAAAATAATAATTGCGCCGGCAATCAAAACACGCCGTTTTATCAGACGGGATTCTTCTACTATATCTTTGAAAACAAAATCGACGGGCATGTCCGTCATCAGGACACGTGATATCTACGGCGAATATCTCGAAGGATAATAAACAACCACGGCCACAACAGCATACTTGTGAAAGCAGGCATCCAGTAAGTCCATAATTGAGGAGGAATACCCATTATGCCGCGAACCCATAAAGTCAAGAATAAATAAAATAACACAAGAAGAGATATCAGAAAGGCCTGTTGTATAAGTGGAAACATCCGGATACGTTGGTGTGATTGAATAATGAAATAGGCCAGAACAGCGAGTCCAAGTGCATTTTGCCCGAGGAGTGTGCCTTGCAAGACATCCAATAACAACCCCATGGACCATCCGATGCCTATTCCAATCCGATCAGGAAGGGCCATGCACCAGTAAACAAGCACCATCGCCACCCAGGCAGGTCTCCAGTTAGTTGCCCAATCCGGTAACGGCATGGCTGTCAGCATTAATGCCACTATAAAACTGATAAAGATTATCCAGCCGCCGTGGTGATCTGATTTAATCATAGGTTAACCACAAAACTTTCAGCATCCGGATGAGTCTCTGCGTAATCATTTGGCCATACCATCAACACTTCCCTGCTCTGTTCCAGTTTTGCACTTGGCACAACTGTAACCTTGGCAAAGGGTTCTGCAGGATCAAGTAATATTTCTGAAATAACGCCAACCGGATATCCGGCCGGGAATCGTCCGCCCAGCCCGGAGGAAACGATCAGATCTCCTTTTTGTATATCCGCATTGTTTGGCAGATGTTCAAGTTGCAAACTCTGCCTCTGCCCTGTTCCTACTGCGATAGCACGTAATCCATTGCGATTGATCTGTACCGGTAAAGCATGGGTAGGATCAGTAATAAGTAAAACTGTGCTGCTGAAAGGGCCAACATGTATAATTTGTCCCATAATACCGTTTGCATCAACAATCGGCTGTCCATCAAAAGCACCTTCGCGGATACCCTTGTTGATGACAATCGTATGACGGAATGGTTGCAAATCAACGGCTAAAAGTTCGGCAATGATAACCCTTTCACTTAATTTAAACGAAGATTCAAGCAATTTTCTCAGACGCTGGTTTTCCGCCTCAAGTACATTAAATTTCTGCAATCTGGAATTCAAAAGCAATTGTTCTTCCTGCATACGTTTGTTTTTTTCAAGCAGCATCTGACGGGTCAATAATGATTCTGTTGCCCACCCAGTCATGGTTGCGGGAATATCAACAATATATTGAACAGGATAAACGATGACAGACAGTGTTGAACGAACAGATTCAAGATGACCCTGTCGATGATCAACAGTCATCAACACAATTGATACCAATATAAATATAATAACCTTTATATTGGCAGAAGGGCTTTTCAAAAACAGCGTGTTAATAACCCGCCCCCTGTTTTATTAAATATCTTGATTATTCAACCACCAGAATATCCTTCCCATACTCATCAATCATTTCCAGATAACGTCCACCACCTCTTGCTACGCAAGTCAGGGGATCTTCTGCAACGATAACAGGTAACCCTGTTTCTTCCATCAATAAACGATCCAGATCACGCAATAAGGCACCACCACCTGTCAGCACAAGACCTCTTTCGGCCACATCAGAGCCCAATTCAGGTGGCGTCTTCTCCAATGCATTTTTAACAGCGCCAATGATTCCGGCAAGCGGTTCCTGCAAGGCTTCCAGTATTTCATTGCTGTTTAATGTAAAACTTCGCGGTATTCCTTCCGCAAGATTACGCCCACGCACTTCCATTTCACGTACTTCATTGCCGGGATAAGCGCACCCGATTTCAAACTTGACACGTTCTGCTGTTGCATCACCAATCAGACTACCGTAGTTCCGTCTCACGTAATTAATAATTGCTTCATCAAATCGATCACCACCGATCCGTACAGAATCTGAAAAAACAATACCGTTCAATGAAATTACTGCAACCTCTGTCGTCCCGCCTCCAACATCCAATACCATAGAACCACGCGCTTCACTTACCGGCATTCCTGCGCCGATAGCTGCCGCCATCGGTTCTTCAATCATAAATACGGTTCTGGCGCCTGCCCCTGCGGCGGATTCGCGAATTGCGCGCCGTTCAACCTGTGTTGATCCACAAGGCACGCAAACAAGCACACGGGGACTTGGCTTGAACATCGTCGAACCATGCACCTGACGGATAAAATACTGAAGCATTTTTTCCGTTACAGTAAAATCAGCGATAACTCCATCTTTCAACGGACGAATTGCAACGATATGTCCGGGTGTTCTCCCCAGCATTCGTTTTGCTTCTGTCCCTACGGCACAAATAGTTTTTGCATTGACGTTGTCAACACCCTTGCGGATGGCCACAACTGATGGTTCATTTAATACAATCCCTTTGCCACGGACATAGATCAGTGTATTGGCAGTACCCAGATCGATGGATAAATCGTTTGAGAATAATCCCCGTATAGTGTTTAACATGAAAGGCCTGAATAGATTATGTAGTAATTATTAATGGCTAACGCCTGAATATGAATTAATGATCCTTTACCGGCAGATATATATGACTGGCTTTTGACGCACTAGAAACATTAAGCCGGTAAAACCAGCACACGATAGGGACTTTTATGGATATTTTCAAGCTACTGCAACAAATTTAATACCTAATACTGTAACAGTATCAATGGTGATGTCTTTAGGCAAGCTGTATAATGTGATAAATTCTTCATTTTCAAGGAAAAATTGAGGAGTCTTAATGTCACTCGATAGAACCGATATTGAAAAGATCGCCTGGTTGGCCCGGTTATCCATCGCCGGGGATGATATACCGAATTATGCCCGGGATCTCTCCAATATCCTGGATTTGGTCAAACAGTTGAGTGCTATCGGCACTGCTAATGTAAAACCGATGGCCCACCCCCTTGAAATTACCGCCCGGTTAAGGGAAGACAAAATCACGGAGGTCAATCAAAGAGAACACTTCCAGAAGATTGCACCAGCGGTGGATAACGGTCATTACCTTGTCCCCAAAGTAATAGAATAACAAATACAGTATTACGAATGGGGTATGAAAATACCCCTTAAGTAACTCTGCAAAAGGCAGAGTTTCCCGCAATACAGGGACGTATTGCCCCATTTAATATTTAATGGGCAATCGCGTATGCGATTGTAAAATGTAAAAAAACAAAAATCGCATTTTTTGTTTTTCGCGCTATGAGAAGTCCTGGATGGACTTATTCAGGGCTTTCTAAACAATTAACGGATAATATTATCTGTACATGTATCAGAAGACACTCGCCGAATTATCGCAGGCATTACATAAAAAAGAAATCAGCAGTGTAGAACTAACGCAGATTTTTCTTACACGTTGTCAGTCATTGAACTCAAAACTCAATTGCTTTATTTCAATGACCCCTGAACATGCACTTGCACAGGCGAATGCAGCCGACGTTCAAATACGTAACGGAACAGCCGGTCCCCTGACAGGACTTCCCATTGCCCACAAGGACATCTTCTGCACAAATGGCATCAAGACCTCCTGTGGATCAAAGATGCTCGATAATTTTATCGCACCATACAATGCCACTGTCGTTGAACGACTGAATGCAAGCGGTATGATCACCATTGGCAAAACCAACATGGATGAGTTTGCAATGGGCTCATCCAATGAAACAAGTTATTACGGTGTTGTGAAAAATCCGTGGGATCTAAAACGTGTTCCTGGAGGTTCATCCGGTGGCTCGGCTGCTGCCGTTGCTGCACGACTTGCACCTGCTGCAACCGGAACAGATACCGGCGGCTCCATCCGGCAACCGGCATCCTTATGCAACATTACCGGTTTGAAACCGACTTATGGAAGAGTCTCGCGCTACGGTATGATCGCGTTCGCCTCAAGTCTAGATCAAGGCGGTCCCCTGACACGTACTGCCGAAGATGCTGCAATGGTGATGAATGCGATGGCAGGTTTTGATAAACGCGATTCCACTTCGGCCTGCGAACCTGTTGAGGATTACACCGCAAAACTCAACGATAGTATCAAAGGTCTGAAAATCGGTTTACCAATGGAATATTTTGATGAGATGCTCGACAGCACAGTCAGCAACCTGGTGCACGCTGCAGTTGAAGAATTGGTGAAACTCGGCGCAGAAATTAAGGATATTAATCTTCCCAACTCCCATCTCTCAATCCCCGTTTACTATGTCGTTGCGCCAGCAGAGTGTTCCTCAAATCTTGCGCGTTACGACGGGGTCCGCTTCGGTTATCGATGTAAAGATCCAAAAGACCTGTCTGATCTTTATTGCCGCTCACGCGGGGAAGGTTTCGGCCGCGAAGTAAAACGCCGGATAATGATTGGTACCTACGTACTCTCCGCAGGTTATTACGATGCTTACTATCTCAAGGCACAACAAATCCGCCGATTGATTCGTGACGACTTCCAAAAGGCGCTCGCCACGGTTGATATTATTATCGGTCCGACAGTCCCCGGCCCCGCATTCAAGATTAACGAACTGATGAATGACCCAATAAGCATGTATCTGTGCGATATCTATACCGTCTCCGTCAATCTTGCCGGCCTGCCTGCTGTTTCTGTGCCCGCGGGCTTTATGGATAATTTGCCGATCGGCATGCAAATAATCGGTAATTATTTCAGCGAGTCCCGACTTTTAAATATTGCCCACCGGTTTCAGCAAGTGACCGACTGGCATCAACGTATTCCGGAAGGATTTAACTAGAATATGCAATGGGAAACCGTTATCGGGCTTGAAATTCACGCGCAACTTGCAACGAAAAGCAAGATATTCTCCGGCGCAGCTACGACTTATGGCGCAGAGGCAAACGTGCAGGCCTGTGCCATTGATCTGGGCCTGCCCGGTGTATTACCCGTTATAAATGAAGAGGCCGTCCGCATGGCTATCAAGTTTGGCCTGGCGATCGGCGCAGAAATTCCGGAGCGTTCTGTTTTTGCCCGCAAGAATTATTTCTACCCGGACCTGCCCAAGGGCTATCAGATCAGCCAGTATGAACTCCCTATTGTCAGAAATGGAAAGATCAAAATACAACTTGATGGTGGTTCTGAAAAAACTATAGGCGTAACCCGTGCACACCTTGAGGAAGATGCCGGCAAATCCCTCCATGAAGGTTTTGGCAACCTCACCGGTATTGATCTCAATCGTGCCGGCACACCATTGATTGAGATTGTCTCGGAACCGGATATACGCTCGGCACACGAGGCCGTCACCTACATGAAAAAGATTCACTCCCTTGTGCGTTATCTTGAAATCTGCGACGGTAATATGCAGGAGGGTTCCTTCCGCTGTGATGCAAATGTCTCGATCCGGCCGAAAGGACAGAAGGGGCTGGGCACGCGTACGGAACTTAAAAATCTCAATTCCTTCCGTTTTGTCGAACAGGCAATCAATTACGAGGTTGAACGGCAGATTGAACTTATTGAATCCGGCGGCAAGGTTATCCAGGAGACTCGCCTTTATGACGCCAGTAAAAATGAAACACGCTCCATGCGCAGCAAGGAAGAGGCCAATGATTACCGTTATTTCCCGGACCCGGATCTCCTGCCGGTAACTATTGATAAAAAGACTATTGAATCAATCCGTCAAACACTACCTGAACTGCCTGATGTGAAGAAGCAACGATTTATAGATCAATATCATTTGTCTGAATACGATAGTGAAAATCTGACAGCAAGCC
>JACQHV010000244.1 GCA_016198885.1 Gammaproteobacteria bacterium | reverse complement strand
GTATTAAAACCTGTCATGAATTGTTCCAACCATACCGGATCGGAATCCGGCATCGTTAACGACATGGTGGCCCAGCGAGGCTCAGCTCCCATCGCCGCCAAATCACTTAAATTGACGGCCAATGCCTTGTAACCGATATCTTCAGGAGCCGTTTTGCCGGTGAAATGAACTCCCGCAACCAGCGTATCCATGGATAATGCCAGCTCCATTCCAGGCGGTACGGTTACAACCGCTGCATCATCGCCAATACCACATCGAATATCCGGGGAATCTTTGAATGGCTTCTGGAGGTATTGCTTTATGAGATCAAATTCAGACAGAGACATGAAAATTCAAGGGGCCTGTAGTATTTCTTCAGGCCTGATTATGCGTGCGGCCTTGTCAAGCACGCCATTTATAAATTTATAGGATTGCTCCGCACCGAACATCTTGGCGAGTTCCACTGATTCATTAATCACAACACGCCAGGGAAGTTCAGGTCTGTATAATAATTCGTATAAACCGATATGCAGTACGGCACGTTCAACGGGGTCCAGTTCTTTGACTGGACGATCCAGTAATGGCCCTAATTGATTATCCAGCACTGTTGTCTGTTGTGCCATCCCCTGTAATAAATCACGAAAATATTTGACGTCCGCCTTTTTCAGTTCAGTCCGTTCATTTTCGAATTCAGCAATAACATCAAGTATCGGGATTTGCGTCATCTGCCACTGGTAAAGTGCCTGCACCGCTGAGCGGCGCGCCCTGATCCGGGCATTTTTTGAAAACGATCTTTCTTGAGGTGAAATCATTGATTCAGTCCCCGCATGAC
Organism: Gammaproteobacteria bacterium; assembly: GCA_016198885.1. Taxonomy (GTDB): domain Bacteria; phylum Pseudomonadota; class Gammaproteobacteria; order Eutrophobiales; family Eutrophobiaceae; genus JAENIZ01. The sequence continues at coordinate 4,332 of JACQHV010000244.1, read as the reverse complement.
ATTGATCATTTCAATTGCCGCGCGTGCGGCCTCCGATCCCTTGTTGCTTTCTTCCGTCCCTGCCCGCTCCATGGCCTGTTCTGAATTATCAACTGTCAGCACGCCAAAAATTACCGGAACATCATATTCGAGTGCTGTTTGAGCGAGGCCCCGTGAACATTCAGTAGCGATATATTCAAAATGGGGTGTCTCACCCCGAATAATTGCACCCAGTGTAATGATCGCTTCACAATTTCTGGTTTTAATCAGGCGCTTTACCGTTACAGGGATTTCAAAGGCGCCGGGAACACGGACAACAATCAGATTATCATTCTTTAATCCTGCGGCCTTAAGGGTTTCGAGACATGACGATAATAACCGATCGACGACGAAGCTGTTAAAACGACTTGCAACAATACCTATCGTTGCATGATCAAGCGCATGATTACCTTCAATAATATTCTTTTTGGACATGTTACTTTTGCCAACGTTGTTATATCAGCTTACGTATTCGATCACTTCAAGCCCGAAACCAGAGATTGCATGCATCTTTTTCGGCGCACTTAATACACGCATTTTACGCACGCCAAGGTCCGAAAGGATCTGGGCTCCCAGACCGATAGTACGCAAATCCTTGGTCTGTTGTTTTCTGCTTGACCGTTTATCATTACTCTTCTTTGAGTATGATTCGAGTTGATTGATTAATTCCAGCGATTCAATCTGATTACAGAGTATTACTATCACGCCTTCTCCCTCTTTTGCAATCCGGCTCAACACATCCCTGATTGGCCAGCCGCAATCCCCCTTCAAACTCCCGGTTAAATCACATACAGGATTCTGCACGTGTACACGGACCAGGGTGGGTTTCGATGCATCGATCTGTCCCTTGACCATCGCGAAGTGCAGATCATTTTCCACACCATCCCGGTAGGCAATCAATCTGAAATCACCGAATTCAGTCGGCAAATCACATTCACTGACCCGTTCAACGGTTTTTTCATTTTCAATCCTGTAATGGATCAAACCGGCAATAGTGCCAATCTTCAGATGATGTTCTTTCGCAAACAACTCCAGATCAGGACGCCTCGCCATGGTGCCGTCATCCTTGAGGATCTCAACAATAACCGCTGCCGGAGTTAATCCGGCGAGTCTTGCAAGATCACATCCTGCCTCAGTATGGCCGGCGCGTGATAACACACCCCCGGGATGCGCCATTAACGGAAACACGTGTCCCGGCTGTATCAGATCAGAGGGTTTGGCATCCTGTGCAACGGCCTTTTGAATGGTCACCGACCTGTCTGCGGCTGAAATCCCTGTCGTTACACCTTCCGCCGCTTCAATTGATACCGTGAAATTGGTGGTATGGCTGGAATAGGTATTACTTGCCATAAGCGGCAGATTCAGTCGTTTGCAATGCTCCCGGGTCAGAGTGAGGCATATCAGACCCCGTGCATAGCGCGCCATGAAATTGATATCCTCCGGGCGTACACAGGCGGCTGCCAGCACGAGATCACCTTCATTCTCACGATCCTCATCATCCATGAGAATGACCATCTTGCCCTGACGTATATCTTCAATCAGTTCTTCAGCAGTGTTCAGCGCCATTGAATATGGACCTGTTAATATTCAAATAAATTATAACGTGGAAGTGGAGACTAGCTAAGCGAATTACACAGGGATTCCAGATAACGCGCGATGATATCAACCTCGATATTGACTTTTGTCCCATCCCTGAAATCCCTGAACGTTGTTTCCTGCAGGGTGTGGGGAACGATATTTACCATGAATGAGGATGCATCTGTTTCGTTGACTGTCAGGCTGACGCCATCAATACAGACAGAACCTTTATTGCAGATGTATTTCAGAAGTTTTACCGGTGTCTCGATAACAAATCTTTCAGACCGGGCATCCGTGGTGCGTTTCCTGATTATTCCAACACCATCAACATGACCGCTGACAAGATGACCATTCAATCTGTCTGAAAATCGCAGCGATTTTTCCAGATTGACCCTTGATCCTTCCGCAAGGGTATCAAAGGTGGTACAGAACAAGGTTTCTCTCGATACATCTGCAACAAACCCGTCGTTATGCAGTTCAACAATCGACAAACAGACTCCATTTACGGCAATGCTGTGACCAACACTGAGATCAGAAAGATCAAGCTTTCCCGTGTGAATGGAATATCGTTTGTCGCCATTGCGATCATCCATTTTTGCAATGCTGCCAACAGCTTCAATTATTCCTGTAAACATAGTGATAAGCTACAAGCTATAAGCTATAAGATTTGGGTAATTTAATGCGCTTTCAATTTATACAAGATCTCTTATGAATTCCAACTTATTGCTTATAGCTAGTTGCTAATGGCTTTAACGTTATACGGACATCCCGTCCTACCATGCGTATCTCTGCAAATTCCAGTTCAAAACGTTTATTCATTTCCTTAATCACAGGAATATTAAACAGGCCACGCGCATCGTTTCCCAGTATGTGTGGGGCCACATAGATAATCAGTTCGTCGATCAGTCCTGCACATAACAAGGATCCGTTCAATACAGATCCTGCTTCAACCAGTACCTCGTTGACCATCTCATGCCTGGCAAGATGGGCCAAGACCGGCTGAATCATGGTTTGCCTGTCTTCGGCATCCAATTTGACTATCTCTGCTCCCGCAGAGGTAAGTGTGTTTTTCTTTTTCTTATTGTCTGTAAGCGTAAACACCAGTGTCCTGCCCGGTTCCTTAAGCATCTTTGCCGTTGCGGGCATTTTCAGATCCGGATCGAGCACAACGCGCAATGGTTGGCGATTAGCCGTGTCAATATCCCTGACTGTCAGCGCCGGATCATCTGCCTGCACGGTACCGATTCCTGTCAATATCGAAGAGCTCTGTGCGCGCAGTCTCTGTACATCTTTTCTTGCCTCAGTTCCCGTAATCCATTTACTCTGACCATCCGCCAGGGCTGTTTTACCATCCAGGCTCATGGCCAGTTTCGAACGCACAAAGGGGCGGCCATGCCGCATGCGCATTTCAAATCCCGGATTTAATGCCTTTGCCTGCGCCTGCATCAGTCCGATCTCCGTTTTTATACCCGCCGCCTTCAATCTCTGCACTCCCTGGCTGGCGACCAGAGGATTCGGATCATCTGTGGCAATGACTACACGCCCGATCCCTGCCGCTATCAAAGCATCAGCACAGGGTGGTGTTTTACCGGTATGGGAACACGGCTCCAGCGTCACATAACAATCCGCGCCGGATACATTATCTCCCGCATGATTCAGTGCATTAATCTCGGCATGGGGACCGCCGGCAAACTGGTGCCAGCCCTCAGCCAGCACAACATTATTCTTGACCAGAATACAACCTACACGGGGATTGGGATCGGTAGTGTAAATACCGCGTCTTGCAAGTTGCAGGGCGCGTGACATGTATTGGTAGTCTGCCTCAACCCACTTCAATTCTCATCACCATCTGATGGCAACAAATCCAGCTGGCTTTTTTTAAGTTCAGGAGGCAACTCATTTTCCAGGCGTTCAATTTCATCAAGAAACGCGCGAACATCTTCAAAACTCCGGTAGACTGAAGCAAAACGTACATATGCAACCTGGTCCATGCCACGCAACTGCTCCATGACCATATCACCGAGTAGGCGTGATTTGACCTCACGCTCACCCTGGGAACGCAACTTGTGTTTGATTTGCGATATCGCAAGTTCAACCCGCTCCATTTCCACAGGCCGTTTTTCCAGCGCTCTCAGAATACCAGCCCGTAATTTTTCTTCCTTGAATGGTTCCCGCCGGCCGTCGGATTTGATAATGCGTGGATAATTCAATTCTGCAGATTCATATGTGGTAAAGCGTTCCTTGCAATTCGTGCATTCTCGGCGCCGCCGGATTTGATCACCTTCACCGACCAGACGCGAATCAATAACTCGTGTATCCATATCTGAACAAAACGGACACCGCATAGATTATCCTGTTATCACCAGAAATTGATATTAGTAATTTAGAAAAGCTCTGAATATGTCTATCCCGGGCCCTTCAGCACACGGCAAGTTAAAAATGTGTCCTGTGTAATTAACCTGGCACTTGCCAGCATTTTCAATGACTTATCAGCTGTTGAAAATGGCAATGCATCCCTGCACCGCTGGAACATGTGATTCAAATCAGGGATTCCCGGGTAGACAGCACAGTCATCACCTTCTGAACATAACAAATATTTATTGCTTTTCTGTACCTGGATTCATTTACCGTAAACCGGGAAACGCTTACAAAGCCTGAGCACTTCTTTCTTAATACGTTTTTCAACATCACGTTTGCCCATATTATCAATGATATCGCAGATCCAGTTCGCAATTT
>JACQHV010000241.1 GCA_016198885.1 Gammaproteobacteria bacterium | reverse complement strand
TGATTTAATTTCATACCTTAATGCGGGCAACTTGATGTGTTCTCCTGAAGCGCGCAGTATCTCTATCCAGTTCAACCTTTGTTCATATCCGAGTACGCCTTTTTTATGGAGTTCCACAAACTTGGGATAATACTCCCTGATCAGTCTTTCCTCTTCATCAACTGCCAGATACAGGCCGCTGATTGCCTGAAATTGATTTTTATCCTTTGTAAATTGCGCCAGCATTTTATTTTTGAAATACCAGCTTCCCCCTATAAAAAAACTGCACGCAAGCATACTTAAAAAAAAGATACTAATAGCACCCCGGAGTACCGGCCAATCAATATCTTCACGTCTCATGACTAACTCCTAATACAATTCTTACTGAAAAATCTGTTTTCCCGGGTCCAGCATTTGCGGTTCCCTGCAGACTTACATCAGAACTGGTATCCAGCGGTAATGACATAATGCTTACATCATGAATAGATGGCATATTACGCAGCGTTTGAGCGAATTGATCAATGATTGATAAAGCCTCGCGATAATTACCATCAAAAGAACTCAGATGTCCTTTTATAGAGGCAATCTGGTAATACTGATAACCTTCTCCCTTATTGACATCACTTACACCCAGGACAGCCTGATTAGTATTACCTTTCCCGATATCATCAAATTTCATATTGGGATCAGCGCTTGCCGTCCATATGATCTCGTCTAACTCAATTGACGGATATCTGTCCATGCCCTGGCCGATCAATTTAAGCATATCCAGAGGTTTCAACTTGTACTCTTTAAGTGTATTTGCTATTCCCACAACAACCTGTAGATCGGCTGGAGACACAACTGTTTGCGGCAGCCTTTCACGGGCCAGTTCATAACGTGTACTATAAAACTCTGTTTTTTTCTGGGCATTCACGCCTTGCTGCTTATACGTCAAACCACCTATGAAATTAAAACCTCCCCAAAGCATGCCAACCAGTATCATCGCTATACTTGCTGCAAGCATTGTCCGGTTTGCCTTCAGCATCTGAAAATAACGTGTCTCCGTGCTTGATGCGAAATAGTTGGCCGGTTTGTTTTTCAGCAATTGAAAAATGAAAAGCTGATCACTGAAAGGCGTTGTGATGTCTCTGTTTAACCCGATTTGTTGACCATACAGGTTAATATCAATCAAGTGATGCCGGATTATAAATGTTGTTTTTGCTTGCAACTTTTTGAGCTCATTGAGTAATTCGGCATTCGCCAGATAATAAATGTCCAATGGTTTTTCCGCAGGTGTGAGACGTAAACTGTTGAGATAACGGCGTATCTTTTCGACTTCTTCATTAATATACGGAGCATAGGGCTCAGTACCATAACGCGGCATGCCAACAAGACGGCTGAGTTTGAGTTCCCTCTTATGAAAAAATGTTTGTCTTAAACCACTGATACTCTGGAGACTGACAACCAGCATATGGTCAGAAGGTTCCGGCAGACTGTCTAATAATGATTTGGTTAACTTGGGCAGGGAATAGATGCCGGCAAGAGGAACTTTATGTTCATCCAGAAGTTTCAACCAGGGCGCAAGGATTCCCGGATTGGTCAATGCCACAAATAGTACGCGATCATCACGCCGGCCTTCTTCTTCCCGGCCCTGGATATCTGCGTAAAAATATGGTGTGTCACGAAACATGCGGGATTTTTTCCTCTCTATCATCGCCCTGCGATCAGGACCAATGACATGAGGGATCGTTTCCTGACGATATTCTTCCTCTACTACATCCACGAGGAGAAAGGTAGTCACCTTTCTGGTTTCTTTTAAATAACGCTCAAAATATTTTTGACCATCGGTATTAACATCAAAAAGATATGAACTGCCGAGCTTGCCATTGTCCCAATGATAGACTGCCAGCTTGTCAGCGCTGAGGTAAATAGCCCGGTGTGCTGATGTATCAAATTTTGACTTTAGTGATGAGGTCATAGATGGGTCCTAAAACTGAAAACATTACCCAGCCGATTATAGCGCCCAATATAAGTGTCATTGTAGGTTCTATCATTGACTGTAATTTCCCAATTGATTCTTTTACATCGCGTGTATAAAAGTAACTGATGTTGATTAATGAATTCTCCAGGGCGCCGGTATTCTCACCAACCCGTATCATTCGTAACACCAACGGTGGAAATAATCCGGTTGCCTCAAAACTGTTACTCAGGGTAGCGCCATCAGCAATATTCTGGCCAACCTGACGCATGGCTTCTTCTATTACCTTGTTTCCTACAATTTCTTCACCGGTTCTTATACAATCAATAATAGTAATTCCTGAGGCATACATCATGGCAAAGAAACTGGCCAGTCTGGTCAGGATTATCTTTTTAAGTATAGGCCCGATTACAGGAATATTTAGTTTGAACTGATCCACTTTGTAATGGATTGTGGGGCTGACTTTTATGCCAACCATCAGCAATACTACTAAAAGTATTGGTATAAATAATATCAGGTACCAGTATTTGACAAATATGTTGGATACAACTATCAATGCCTTTGTATGCATAGGCAGTTCTTGTCCCATGGTTTTTACAAATTTTAATAACTCAGGCACAAGATAAATCATTAGAAAAAAAACAACGCCAATAACCACGCTGCCCACAAACATTGGATACATGAGCAGCTTCTTGGTTTGTGCTGCCTGCTCATCCTGCCATTTCAGATTTTCGCCGATATTGAAAAATACATCGGCAATTTCACCTGACTGTTCCCCTGCTTTTACCAGACTGGAAAATATATTATTAAAAACAGCAGGGAAATCCTGCATCGCCTGGGATAATGTTTTGCCTCCTTCAATGGATTCGATCATCGCTGCAATAACTTCCCGCAATCTGGGATTTTCTGTACTGTCACGCAAATCTACAAGACTTTCCAGAATAGGCACACCGGCGCGACCGGTCTGTTCAAGATGAAAACAAAAAGTGATCAGATCGCGCCGGGTTGTTCCCCTGCCTGTTACATTGGGACCACGTGATTTGAGTTCTTTATAGTTAACAAGATCAAGTCCCATCTTGCCAAGGCGGGATTCAAGATCAGCGATGTTTACAGCATCAACCTTTCCATTCTGGATCCTGCCGAACCCGTCAATCGCTTTATATCGATAAACTTCCATCTGGAATTATATTTGTTTTAATCTGCTGGTCAGATCAACAACACGTGATATTTCTTCAAGACTTGTTGAACCGTCCATTACACGGCTCGCACCTGAATCTGCGAGCGTTTTAAATCCTCTGGATAAGGCCAGACGCATGAGTTCCCTCTGGGTGCCACGTCTTGCAATTACTTCATCCATATCACTATCGAAATGCAATACTTCCAGCAGTGCCAACCGCCCTTTATATCCCTGACCGTCACATTGTCTGCACCCCTTGCTGCGATAGATGATCTGCTGCCTGTCTGTGGTCTTTAAACCCAGTAGATTACGTTCTAAATCTGTAACCTCATAGGGTTCCTTGCAGGACTGACAAAGCCGTCTTACCAGCCGCTGTGCAATTACGCCGATAATATTACCTGCCAGAATATCCGGTTTTACTCCAATATCTAGCAGCCTGGGGATTGCTCCCAACGCAGAATTGGTATGCAGCGTTGAATAAACCTGGTGCCCGGTCATTGCCGCGCGCAATGCCATGCTCGCGGTGTCTTCATCCCGTATTTCACCGACAAGAATAACGTCCGGATCCTGTCTCATCATGGAACGTATGCCGCTGGCAAAATCCAGCCGTGATGTTTCACTGGCAGAGGTCTGCCGGATCATATTCGTAGGATATTCAACCGGATCTTCCAATGTCATGATATTAACTGACTCAGTGTTGAGATAACTTAGAATTGAATAAAGAGTGGTTGTCTTGCCGCTACCTGTAGGGCCGGTACAAAGAATAATACCTTCAGGGCGCGCCACCATGAGTTTCAGGGTATGCAGGGCATCGTCAGTGATACCAAGTTGTTCCATGGATACAATACCTTTCTGGCGGTCTAGCACACGTAAAACGATATTTTCACCGTGGACGGTGGGAAATGTAGAAACACGAAAATCGATTGGTCTCCCTGAAAGTGATAGTGAAATGCGGCCATCCTGGGGAGCGCGAGTTTCAGCGATATCCATACCGGCCATGACTTTTACTCTTACCGCGATGGCAGACCAGTAATTTTTATGTATGCTGCGGATTTGACGCAACACGCCATCAATACGATAACGGAACCTCAGAAAACCCTCTTCAGGTTCAAAGTGAATATCTGATGCACCTCGCTTGACCGCATCTGATAACAAGGCATTTACCAGGCGCACTACAGGTTGACTGTATTCATTATTTTCTGCATCCAGACTTTGATAATCAATTTCGCCTGTTTCTATTTCCTTCAAGATACCGTCTACAGATAATTCAAATCCATAAAACAGATCTATTGCCTTCTCGATTTCTGCTTCCCCGGCCAGCAAAGGAATAATTTCAACATCCCTGCCGACCTGTACAATGATCTGATCAAGCGCCACTACATTAAATGTGTCTGTCATCGCGACAGTCAGGGTTTTACTTCTGCTTTCGTAGGTAAGCGGCAATACATGCAACCGCCGCGCCATATTTTTGGGAATTAATGCCACTGCCTCACTGTCTGCAACAGCCTGATCAAGATTGACACTTTCCTGTCCTATTACACCGCCGATGACATCGCGGATGATGGCCTCAGTAGCAAATCCAAGTCGTACCAGAATTCTGCCAAGTTTTTCATTGCTCTTTTTCTGTTCCATGAGGGCAATATTAATCTGATCAGGGGTGGTGACTCCCTGTTGTACCAGGATCTCGCCCAGACGGAGGTTTTTCTTGTGGGGACCGGTCACTGAATTAATTTGAGCGGGTCAAACCCGTCAGGGCATCAATACGTGTTATCACCGAGGCGGTATTAAAATTGACCTGGGTTTTGTCCGCTAACTCCAGAGCTGTATTGTAATAGTTCAGGGCCGTGCTCGCCTGACCAATATGATCCAGACTGACAGCAAGGTTATAAGCATAATCGGGATTATCTGATTCCAGTTGATAGGCGTCAAAAAAAGCCTGCTGTGCATCAGCCCAGCGCGACTGGGCCGCATAGAGATTGCCAAGCGTAAAATGAAGAAATGGCGCCTCAGGATCCTCCTGCAACAGCAACTTGACGATACTTTCACTTCTGGCAGGATTATTTCTGCCCTGGAGATTTATTAATGCAGTCTTTGCTACGCTGTCATTTGGATAAAGTTTCAATACCTTGAGATATCCCTCATAAGCCCCCTGCAAATCGCCATTTCGATAAGCAATCGCGGCCAATCCCAGTAAGGCATCGCGGTTATCAGGCGTCTCCTTCAGAACATTCAGATAGCCCGCTTCAGCAACAGCAAAATTGCCTGCCATATATTCTGCATACGCCAGGTTAATCATTTCACCTTTTTTATCTATCGATTTACTGCGGCTTATTTCGATTGCCCTGGGTTCAACATCAATCTCGTCAGGCAATGTATTTACACTTTCAGGGGCGGTCACAATTGGTGTTTCTTCAACTGGTTGATTTAATGCGATTGCTGTCTCAGCTTCCTGCATGCCGGACATTGATTCATCCGGTGTTTCAGTTACAGCTACATCTGATACTGTTGAGTCTGACTCAACGGTATCTTCCTGCGTCTGATTCGCGGGCCCTGTAGTTGATTCCATCTGTGAAATGTCGCCAACGGGAAGTTCTTCAGCAGAAATTGCCTCTCCAGCAATTGTGTCTGTTGATTCCACTTCCGGTATCTCGATAACGGGAGGCAGAACCGGATCGGTTTCAATTCCCTTTGCCACAGACGGCATCGATGAGTCCGGGGTTAATGGCGTGATAGTAAGGTAATAAAATGTGCCGGTTGCAACAATGATCACCATACACAAACCCAAAAATATGGACCATCTTAAGATTTGCCGCGTATCAGATGAACCTACTGCTGCAAAAATAGTCTGTGCCGCGACAGGTGTCGGTTGATCTCTCCCGCCGCCGATGTCCTTCGCAAGCTGGGCCGCTGACACAATTGTTCTGGATATCCTGCTTTCGCTGATGGTGTCAGCATAATCAGGTTGTGCTGATTTTGCAGTAACTTCGACCGGCGTCGTAGCTTCTTTCTCCAAGCTCAACCCGGACACAGAAAATGTTTGATCCATTCCGGCAGGTTGAACTTTTTCTTTCTTGACGTCCGGAACTTTCGGATGCTCCAGAGTAATGTCTTCACTCAGTGCTGGTACATCCGCTTTAACAGCATTTAATTCTGTGACTTCTTCAGTGGAATCTTCCTGTTCGGAAATATTTGCAGGTATGGCATCGACCGGTTCCAGAGAAAGATTTGGTGTAACCTTTTTCGTTATTGGTGTGCCTTGAGGAGGTTCTGTAGTTTTGTCTTCTTTGACTGATTTATCGGGTTTAACAGATGAACTTGTGGTCCCTGCAATATTTTGTTCAGCCGATTCAAGTTCCAGGCCTGCCTTGGCCTGCGCTTCCTGCAACCGTCTGGCCGCTTCTTTCTTCTCCTGTTCCGCCTTCTTCAAGGCATCCATCAACAGGCTCACGGACTGTTCACCTCCACTGAACCGGGAACATCAGGTGTCTGTTCCAGAAATGTCTTGTACAACTGTAGGTCATCGTCAATGCTTGGATTGCGTATGACCAACGGTTTGATAAATATAACCGTTTCAGTTTTTTCATATCTTATACTGCGTCTATTAAACAAATTTCCAACCAAAGGTAATTGAGTGACTCCTGGAACGCCGGTATTCAACCTTGTTTCCTGATCATCCATCAACCCTCCTAGGATTGCGATCTGTCCACTATTTATTCTTATTAGTGATTCCATTTCTTGCGATACTGTTTCAGGTATCTCATTAGGACTTTCAAGAACTACACCCGTTGGAGTAGGAACTGCTCTTAAAACACCTGTTTCACGTGAGATTGTTGGTCTTACCAGTAACATTATTTCATCGTTCTCATCAATATATGGCGTGATCGTCATTACAATACCTACAGGCAACGTATGCACTGTGGTATCAAAGCTTTGTGAACCGACACCTGTTGCAGAAACCAGTGTTTCAGAATCAACAATAAAAAAAACTTTATTTTCAACTCTTTTCAGAACTGCGGTCTGATTATTCAACACCATAAGCTGTGGGCTTGAGAGTATTTTTATATCTCCAAATTCTTCCAATAGTTGGAGTGCTGCTTTCGTATCAGAATCCTCGTAGTTTAAAACTAATCCTGTAGCACCAGAAATTACAGCTGGTACTGTTCCTCCAGTTAAGACGGTAAAACTAAAGGCCCCTAAATCCTTAAAAAGAGTCCAGTCAATGCCGGCCTCATATTGATCGCTCAGATTTACTTCAATAATTGTAATCTGTATAAGCACCTGACGACGAACATTTGCCTGCACCAGATCAAGGAATTCCTGTATCTGTTTATGTTGATTTGCCGTTGCTAAAACAGTCAACACACCCGACTCCGGGTTCGGGATAACTGTATTGGTAATAGTTAATTCACCTTTTCCACCAACATCCTCACCCAGGATGGCCGAAATATTATTGGTGATACTGGCCCAGAACTGGTTTAAAGATTTGCTGGTCAACTCCGTTGTTGAATTATTTCCGCCAAATGCACCTTCTTCTGAACCGCCACCGCCACCCTCCATACTGACGCTTGTTGTTGCTAGAGATGTAGCAACAGAATTTGTATTTACCGTATCTCGTGACATATTGAGATAATTCACCTTATATGTGACGAAGTAGGGATCATCCGGTTGAATAATCAGATTATCGCCGGCATATTCATAACGCAGTGCGACCTGTCTTGCGACGCGGTCCAGGATCTGGGGCAGGGTTTGATCAACTGCATTGATCGTGACCACGCCGTCAATCCTGGGATCTATATCCACATTGACGTGGGC
>JACQHV010000240.1 GCA_016198885.1 Gammaproteobacteria bacterium | reverse complement strand
GGCACACAGCCGACATTGACACAGGTTCCACCCAGTGTGCTGGTCTCGATCATGGTCACCCGGGCGCCTTCCTCTACAGCGCGGATGGCCGCCGCGAAGGCGCCGGAACCGCTGCCGAGGATGGCGACGTGCAGATTCTCTTGGTTTCTGCCTTTTGCATCATCTGAACCGGCGCTGCAATGATTATCAAGCGGTTCGGCGCGGTAACCTAGGGCTTCGATCACGCCGGTGAGTTTCTTGGCGTTAACTTCGGAATCCACCTCGATGTCGGCGCTGGCATTGGAATAGGAGACGCTGGCATCCATGACGCCAGGCACAGCTTTCAATGCTTCCTTGACGTGCCTGGCGCAGTTTTCGCAGGTCATGCCCGCAATGGAGAGTTTAATCATATCGTCGACCTTTTTTCAGTTTGACCGTTCATGTTCGTCTCACTGGCCTAGACAGCGCAGCTTTCATCATCACAGCGGCGATTCGCCGGGGAGACCAGATCCCAGATGGAAACAGCGACCATCAGGGCCAGCGCCGAATAAGTGACGAAGCTACTCCAGCCGTACCGAAACAAAGGGTACAGAGACAAAAGCAGGAAAACCGGCCCCAGCATGCCCAGTACTGTGCGGTGCCATTGCCGGTGGTTGAACCAGCCGAGCCCGTTGATGATAAGGGCCACCCAGGCAAACAGAGGCAACAAGGTGGTGACCAGCAACCCTTCCCACTGGCTGAGAAAACCAAGACCAATCGCCGCGCCCAGGCTGGCGATGGCGGGGAAACACATGGCGCAGCCCATGGCGGAGACGACGGCGCCCAGTGATCCCACTTTGTCGCCGATGCGTGTCAGTAAATGGATAATTACTTCCATAATGAATACCTCTTCGCTAGTAAACAGTGGAGGGGAAACCAGCATTGGTCGTGGCTTTGACCAGTTCCTTAATGCTGGTTTGGGTGCCTTCGAACGCCACCATCGCCTGCATCCGCTCGTAGCTGACATTGGCTTCAATGACACACATCACCCTGGTCAGCGCTTTCTTCACCGTGATCTGGCACATGGCACAGTTCATGGGCGAAGTGACCGACACAGCACAGTCCCGCGCCAATAGCAGCAGCAAGGTCTTCGACGAGAGGCAGATAAGAATCGTTTTTTTTGCATGACTTACTCCATTGTTTTTTTCCAGTGATGTAAGTTTAAACTCCGTACTCAAGTACGGAGTCAAGCGATAGTTACGGTTTCTTTTTGGCAGGGGGCAGCAGGGATTCGACGATGGGACAATGGGTCTGATCCGGATTGCTACGGCACTGGGTAAGCAGATTATCCAACACCACTTCCAGGCGGTGCAGATCGGCGATCTTGGCACGCACACTGGCAATTTTTTGCCCTGCCATTTCTTGCACCTCCTGGCAGGGGGATTCTCCCAAGGCCAGTAAATTGGCGACCTCATCCAGGGTAAAGCCTAGTTCCTGGGCACGCTTGATGAATAAAATCCTTTCCAAAGTTTTTTGCGAATAAGTCCGATACCCTTGTTCCGGCTTAGTGGGCTGTTCAATCAGTCCACGGTGTTGATAGTAGCGAATGGTCTCGACATTTACACAAACCAATTTAGCCAAACGGCCAATCGTTAACAGTTTGTTCATGAGTTAATCATCCCTCACAACCTGGCCGGATACCAGTCTGTGGGCGCAGGTGGTGGCGCTTATCCGGTATATAGAAGAAGGGTAATTGGTAAAAATTCTTTATGTATGGAACTTCTCTTCCTGTTTTTATCCCGCAGTTGCACCGAGCGTATCTTTGATGCGATCAGTAACATGGATGGCATTGGCATAGCCAGCAGGGTTTGACACAAATATGCACGGAAGATGAAGATTCGCATCAATTCTGTCATCGTATCGTTAGATAATTATCCTGCTCCCTGAGCAGATACAGCGTGATGCAGGCGGCAAGCATGGGCCAGGCGGCAAAGAACAGGGCATTGTTGCCGTCATAAGGCGCCAGGTATTTTTGGTATGAAGCCAGAGTGGATACGGCATGAAACAATAATACTGCGCCATAAGTGAACTGTTTTTTCACTCCGGCAATAAAACCGACCAATATTATTAATTCTATTGCGCCGATCAAATACATAATCTGATTTCCGGGGATGAATATGAAATAAAATTTTTTAAAGACGTCAGAAGCGTGTTCCGGATTGGTAAATTTATCCACTGTCCATACCAGCATAACAATGAATACACTGATGCGAAGAAGCAGTAAGGAAATTGCCAAACGTTTGTCAATATTCATATTTATCTGGTAATGTGATGAATATCTATTCCGCAAGATCGAACTCAGAAAACATTGTTGCAGGTAGCCTTGTGCAATACAGGCATCATGACGGAAGTTTTATTCATTCAGTATTTTCCGGTTTTGGATGAATATCATCGCTTGCTGTACCACAATTTTGTTTTGACGGGCACTTGCTGGAACCATAGGAACAAAAAACGCAGCAATCTCCCTTCCTTGGACGGTTATGTACATGGCAATTCAGGCATTCGTAATACCATTGACAGTAATCAATGGGCATCACCTCAGTCTGCCGATAACCACATAGCGGGCAGGTCAATATGGATAACAGCGTATTATTTGCTTCAACTACCAGTTTCATCTGTTTGAGTGAGGAATATTGCAAATCCCGGATGCAGGGGCAACTAAATCCCATATGGCAACAATCAACATCAGGAATACCCCCAGATAAAACATATAGGTACTCCAGTTGTCGGTCCAGAATAAATACAGCGTTACCAGAATCATCAGGGGGCCGGCCAGGCCAGCCAACATGCGTGCTATTTTACGGTGTGATATCCAGGCAGCAAAAGGATGCGCAAAGTAAAACCCGGCTTTCAATGCCCGGGCAATAGCTTCATGTTCGGCAAACTCCTTGCCATTATCTGAGGTGGTGGTATGCACCTTGCGTTTCAAAGCGCCCAGACGCTTTGCCGGCAGATCACTGCCGCCGCGGACAGCATCGCCAAAGACCTCTTGCCGAGATTTCTCAAACGCACCGGCAAGCTGTTATTCATAACCCCAAATCGCCCAAACCGGCGTGATCGTCGGGGCGACGGCCCAGTGGCCAGTGGAACAGGCGTTGTTCTTGCTTAATTGGCAGATCGTTGATGCTAGCAAAGCGCCGTTGCATGAAGCCTTGTCGGTTAAATTCCCAATTTTCGTTGCCGTAACTGCGGAACCATTGACCGGAATCGTCATGCCACTCGTAAGCAAAGCGCACGGCGATGCAGTTGTCGGTAAACGCCCATAATTCCTTGATTAAGCGATAGTCCAGTTCCTTGGCCCAT
>JACQHV010000243.1 GCA_016198885.1 Gammaproteobacteria bacterium | reverse complement strand
GTGTATGCCTCGCTGGTAAATGACTGTTACAACGCGGATTATTGTGCAGGGGTAAACTTCTGTGATGCAAATGTAGCGGAAAATTCCTATAATTAAAAGTAATTATTACCTATATTTTTATAGCAATTCTGAATAAATATTGTTGAAGCACTATTGACGCATAGCACAAAAGCACCTGGCTTTTTCAGTATTCGTTTTCGTTAACCGTAAATTATGATGTTACGGTTGTTATCCCGATTTCCCGGTCCCTGGCCAGGGGCTGAAGGGAAATGGCCTTTCCTCTGACTGGAAGGTGACATAACGCAGGATCTGCAGCGCGTATTCAACCAGACCCACGCTGAATTGTTCTAGTTGTTTATTCAGACTGCCGGTAACCACTTTGAAAATAAACTGGACCACGACCAGCAACCAGAGTATGCCGCACAGGAAGTAAAAAAAGACGGCAAAGATCAGAATAAACAGGCCACGTAACCAGGTATCAACGTTTTTTACATTTTCTTTTACGTCCATTGTTCGTACCCCCTGTATTTGTGTTATTGATTATCAGCGAATTTGTGCTGTATCCGTATAAATGTCAATTAAAAATTCCGATTTTAGACATAACCATTATTCTTTCGGTACGAGCAGATCGCCTACGGCAATTCTTCCACCCTGCACTACCCGGACAGTAATGCCGCCGAGCCCCCGAACTGCATTATAACCACCCCGGCCAAGATTTTCTTCCATGCGTGAGCAGGGATGGCAATAACCCGTCCCTTCCAATACGGCCTCTCCAAGTCTGAATGTCCTGTCCTTGAGAGTTGAAAGATTAATTCCGGAAAGCAGCAGATTGCGACGCAATTGCCGGGGGCTGACAACATCCCGTCCGAGAAGAATGGCAATAACAGGGAGGTGTTCTGCCTGTAACAACGTTACCTGACGGTTTCCATTGCTGGTATTTTCTGCATAGTGATCTCCTTTTATGCCCTGGCCTGCGATCAATATGGCCTGGTCTGTTTCCTCTATTTCGTGCCGGTGCGCTGGCCGCAGACCGATCCATTCCAGTCTGCCACATTGCGCATGATTTGCCTGTAATTCAGCGAGTGTCTGGTTGTTTTTAAGAGCCACAGGGATAACGATATGTTAGTCTTTTAAGATAACCTGATGATTATCTGCATGAATAAGTTACATGGATAACGCTAAAGATACCGCACTGGAATTTCCCTGCCAGTACCCCATCAAGGCAATGGGCAAGGCCGCTGATGATTTTGATTCCCTGATTGTCGGGATTATCCGCAAACATTCCCCTGAATTTACGGACAGTACTGTGAGAACCCGGCATAGTCGCAATGGCCGTTTTATCTCGGTGACCGTAACCATCGAGGCAAGGAGCCGGGAACAACTGGATAGTATTTATATGGAATTGACGGCAAATGAACGAGTACTGGTGGCCTTGTGAACAATGATCAGTAACCTGATTATCAGGCAATTCGGCCTTTGTGAATATGAGAAGTCCTATCGTTTGATGACCGGCTTTACTGATCAACGACATGTTGATACACCGGATGAACTCTGGTGTCTGGAGCATCCTCACGTTTTTACTCTCGGTCTTGCCGGTAAGAAAGAACATGTTCTTGATGCAGGGGATATCCCCGTAATCAAGACGGATCGTGGTGGGCAGGTGACCTATCACGGACCGGGCCAGCTTGTGGTTTATCTCCTGCTTGATCTCAGGCGCAAAGGCATCACTGTGAAAAAATATGTGTATCTGCTTGAGCAGGTGGTGATTGATATGTGCCGTCACTTGAGTATCAGTGCGGAACGAAAACCCGATGCACCAGGGGTCTATGTGCATGGTAAAAAAATTGCCGCCCTGGGTATCCGGGTCAAGCGCGGTTGCAGCTATCATGGCCTCGCATTGAATGTCGACATGGACCTTGCGTCATTTAATCAAATCAATCCCTGCGGTTATCCCGGTTTGCAGGTGACACAGCTAAGTGATCTCGGTTGCAGTATGGATGTTAATGAGGCGTTTGACTGTTTGTTGCCATATCTGTTCAAGCACTTTGGCTATGACACATACGAAATTCCGGAAACAGAAGATAGACTTAAGGAACCTCTAATTAAGTTTCAACATAATCTAAGCGGTCATTCCGGCGGAAGCCGGAATCCAGTCAAAACTCATTCTCCACTGGATGCCGGTTTACACCGGCATGACGAAATAAGGACTTAATCAGGATTTCTCCAATAGTTCAAAACATCATGCGGCAGGACAACAATGCAGAACGCACAACAAAAACCATCGCCTGATCAACGCGGAAAACTAAAGACACGTTTCCCCATCAAGGTCATCGCCGCAGAAGGGCCGTTGCCGCACAAACCCGCCTGGATCCGGGCTAAAGCCCCCACCGATCCGAATGTGATCCGGTTGAAGGCGCTATTGAGAGAACACCGGTTGCATACAGTATGCGAAGAGGCCGCATGCCCGAATCTGGGTGAATGTTTTGCACACGGTACCGCGACGTTCATGATCATGGG
>JACQHV010000242.1 GCA_016198885.1 Gammaproteobacteria bacterium | reverse complement strand
GTCACCAACGCGATTAGCAGCATCATTATTATCGGTGCATTGATTCAGGTTTCTTCAACTGAAAAGTGGATCATGTACCTCGCCGCCATCTCCGCCCTGATTACCAGCATCAACATAACAGGTGGTTTTGCAGTTACCCGGCGTATGTTGCAGATGTTCAGGAAATGAGGGATATGATCATGCCTACAGGAGTTATCACCGTAGCATATATTGGCGCAACCATCCTTTTTATCCTGGCGCTTGGCGGCCTGAGTCATCCGGAAACGTCCCGCCGTGGAAATCTCTACGGCATGACCGGCATGATGATAGCCCTGCTCGCCACCATCCTTGGAATCGTATCAGATAACTATGGCATCTTATTCGGCGGCATGGCAATTGGCGGCGCTATTGGTCTGCAGCTTGCACGCAAGGTACAGATGACACAGATGCCGGAACTGGTCGCCATATTGCACAGCCTGGTTGGTCTCGCTGCAGTGCTTGTCGGATTTGCCAATTTCATGGGGCACGATACCAGCCTCACCGGCATGGATAAGACCATACATGACATAGAGACCTATCTCGGAATACTGATCGGTGCTATCACCTTTTCAGGATCTGTGATTGCATTCGGTAAACTGAGCGCCAAAATCAGCAGCAAACCGATGTTGATTCCCGGCCGTCACTGGTTCAATCTCGGCCTGCTCATTGCTGCCATCTGGTTATGCAAGATGTTTCTGGATCAATCAGCGGCAGGAAGCGGCATTGTGCCATTAACAATAATGACAGCGATTGCGCTGATATTTGGTATACACATGGTAATGGCCATTGGCGGTGCGGATATGCCCGTCGTTGTATCGATGTTGAACAGTTATTCAGGTTGGGCGGCAGCGGCAACAGGTTTCATGCTCAATAATGATCTATTGATAGTCACTGGCGCACTAGTCGGCAGCAGTGGCGCGATTCTGAGTTATATCATGTGTCGCGCCATGAACCGGAAATTCCTCGCAGTGATTGCCGGTGGTTTCGGAACCAGTGGCGGTACCGTTACTGCGAGCAGTGATCAACAGGGAGAAGTTGTTCCTGTCAATGCAGAAGAAGTTGCACATCTCCTGGCCGATGCATCAGAAGTAATGTTTGTCCCCGGCTATGGCATGGCTGTTGCACAGGCACAGCACACCGTGTATGAAATTACCAGGACATTGCGCGATAAAGGTGTCAATGTGCGTTTTGGTATCCATCCTGTTGCCGGACGCATGCCGGGCCATATGAACGTCCTACTCGCCGAAGCTAAGGTGCCATATGACATCGTTTTTGAAATGGACGAAATTAATGAAGACTTTCCGGATATTGATGTCTCAGTAGTAATTGGAGCGAATGACATTGTTAATCCGTCAGCACAGGAAGTTCCGGACAGTCCGATAGCCGGCATGCCGGTTCTCGAAGTCTGGAAAGGCAAGACAACCATCGTGCTAAAACGCAGCATGGCTACAGGTTATGCGGGCGTGGACAATCCGCTTTTCTACAAGGAAAACACCCGTATGTTGTTCGGCGATGCCAAGCAAAGCATGGAAGCAGTCCTGCAATACTTGCATAGTTAACGTAATCCATAATCATTTTTTATTTTCCAAGAACTTATGAATGATAACGATATACAACGACTGGTTTCTGTGCTCGAAGAGATTCGCGACAACCAGAAACTTCAGCTTGAGCGTCAGGAAGAAGCGCTTTCGCTACAACGTGAGCAGTTTGCGATGGTACAAAAACAATATGAACGCGCAGAGCGCTTACAGGACCGTGCAGAAGAAATTCAGATGAAAGGTGCGCAACTTGTTTCTGGCGCGCGCAAAGCACTGGCAATAGTACTCCCCATCATTATTGTGCTTATTGTTTATCTGTCATGGCTGATATTCCGTTAGATAACCGTATTAATTCACACTATTCGATAACACTGCTGTTTCCCATATACGATTGCAGTGCCTCAGGGATGTGAATCCTGCCTTCTGTGTCCTGATAATTTTCCATGATGGCAATCAGGGTGCGACCAACTGCCAGTCCTGAGCCATTCAGTGTATGCAGTAACTCCGGCTTTGCGGTATCAGGGTTGCGCCAGCGGGCCATCATCCTGCGTGCCTGAAAGGCCTCGAAATTGCTGCATGAAGAAATTTCACGGTATTTCTGTTGCCCTGGCATCCAGACTTCAAGGTCATAGGTCTTGGCAGCTGAAAATCCCAAGTCACCACCACAGAGTGCAACCACACGATAAGGCAGGTTTAAGCGCTGCAAGATAACCTCAGCATGAGCTGTAAGTTCTTCCAGCGCTGCATAGGATGTTTCAGGTTTGACCAATTGCACCAATTCAACTTTTTCAAATTGGTGCTGACGGATCATCCCGCGCGTATCTTTTCCATAGGAACCGGCCTCACTTCGAAAACAAGGCGTATGAGAGACATATTTGAGTGGCAATCGATTGGCATCAATAATTTGTTCGCGTACCAGGTTAGTTACAGGGACTTCAGCGGTCGGAATTAGATAGAATCCATGATTTGGTATGGCAAAGAGATCAGTTTCAAATTTGGGTAGTTGCCCGGTGCCACGCATGCTGTCTGCATTTACAATGTACGGTACGTTTACTTCGGTATATCCATGCTCGCGCGTATGAATGTCCAGCATAAACTGAATGAGTGCGCGATGCAGTTGTGCAATGTCACCACTCATGACAACAAAACGTGAGCTGGCGATCCGCGCAGCTGATTCAAAATCAAGAAGACCCAATGACTCACCCAAATCGACATGATCTCTGGGTTCAAATTTGAATTCGGGCAACTTTCCCCAGCGACGAATCTCTGTATTGTCATCTGGTGTCTGTCCGTCCGGAACAGATTCATGCGGAATATTGGGGATCTCCATTGCGATATAATTTAATTCTTCCTGAATTTCCCCAAGTTCGGTTTCGCCCTCCTTGAGACGATTTCCCATAGTTGCAACTTCATCCAGTAAGGGTTGGATGTCCCCTCCTTGTATCTTTATTTTTCCAATCTCCTTGGAACGCGCATTGCGTTGATGTTGTAATTCTTGTGTGGTTACCTGGAGTTGCTTTCGCTTTGCTTCGAGATCTGAGATTAATTCCGTATCAAGCTTGTAGCCGCGTCTGCTCAGAGCTGCTATGACACGCTCAAGATCATTACGTAATAAATGTGGGTCCAGCATTGTGAAATTACCGGTTTGATTCGTTATCGATATCTACAATGTCTTCGGAATGTACGGGCATAAACCATTTTTGCGCAATAAATGTCGGAATCACAGCGCTGGCAACGACTACGCCAACCAGTACGGAATACTGTACCTGATCGATATAGCCCGCATTCAACCCGAAGACGCTGGAGATAGTACCAAAAGTCAGCCCGGTACTCATCAACAGAGTAGTGTATATCTCACCCCGCGGAAGATAGCGTTTTGCTAAGAAATATACACCGACAAATTTTGTCAGCATCTTCAACAGAAACAGCACAGCGAACAGGCCAAATGCTGAGTAAATCATCGGGATTGATATCTTCAGGCCGCCGACGATAAAGAACAACGGAGTAATAACGGCGTATGCAACAGTACGTAACCGGTTGCGTAACTCTTTTGTCTGTGAGGTCTCGCTGAAATGCCCGGACATCAGCAGTCCAAGCAAAAAGGCCGGTAAAACGGCGTGGCCATCACCAAGTTTTGCGAAGTAAATGAAAATGAGTAGCAACAGAAAAATGTATTTAATTTCCGGCTCAATGACTTTGTTTTTTAATCTCGGATTTTCTAGAACACGGTGCGAGAAGTTGACGGCAACTACTATGACAAGTACAGCAATTCCCACAAACAAGGCGGTGTACCAAGTCGGCTCCAGAAAGACGATGCTCAAGGCCAAGGCCGTACCCATATCGGTGATGAAGGTTGCAGCCATAAGAATCTTGCCCAGTTCGGTACGGTTTAACCCTGTCTCGACCAGCACGGCATAAACCACCGCGAGTGATGTAGTAGACAGAGCAATACCAGCAATCAGGGCGGAATTGATATCCCAGTTAACAACATAGTAGGCGAATAAAAAGACCCCGATAAATGGCAGAAAAAACGAAAATGAACCGATGAGAAAACTTTCCTTGAATTTTTCTTTCATGAGTTGGGTATCGATCTCCGTCCCGGCCAGGTAAGTCAGGAGTATCCCGCCAAAAGTCGCCATATATAACATCCATTCTTCAGCTTGAAGACCCAGGTTGCCGGCAATAGCACCCAAGGTAATCTCGATAATTGCAACAGATAGACCAAACCAGAGAGAGATGAGGCTGGCTAAGAAAATCAATAACCCTACAATCAACGGTATGATATCAGCATGCATGGGTCATCCACCTTAAATATTCAAGATCGAAATCCATTGTTGGAATGAGACAAGGCAGGATATTTCAAACTGCTGGCGCGCCTACGTTTGTTCATTTCAACGGAACTTGTAGGCATCATCAGCACACAAAGCGGTTAAAGGAGGAATGCCATCTCCTTTTGAGGACCAGTATATGATAACTTGCCACGCGAGAAAAAAATATATAGTCTCCAAACAAACTACTATTTTTCTCTTTTATTTTTTCTAAGTTGCTCATCTAAAGCACGAAAGTTTTTAAGCTTTTCCGCGATTTTTATTTCCAGACCGCGCGCCACCGGCTGATAGTAGACGCTTCCCGACAGTTC
>JACQHV010000248.1 GCA_016198885.1 Gammaproteobacteria bacterium | reverse complement strand
TTTAACAGCTTCTTTTTCCCCTTATATGAATCGAGGGTGACATTATTCAGATCACCATCCACCAGGACAAAATCCGGGGCCTTGCTGCCCACTTTTGGCAGTGTTCCATTGGTACTAATCTTGTTGCCCTTCAAGGTTATCGTCGCCATTTTAATCTCCTACTCTTTGATTAATTCATAATATGCGCTGGCGTCTATCAGATCTTCCAGCTCCATTTCATCAACCGGCCTTAACATGAATATCCAGCCATCTCCATAAGGATCTGAATTAATCTTCTCAGGTGTATCTTCCAGATCACTATTTACTTCGACAATGTCTCCACTGACTGGACAATAGATGTCTGAGGCGGATTTTACCGATTCAACAACGGCACATTCTTCCCCTGCCGCAAAGTTTTTCTCTACTTCGGGGAGTTCAACAAATACAATATCACCCAGCTCTCCCTGCGCATGATCTGTGATGCCGACCCGGATCAGACCGTTATCCTGTATTTCGCACCAGGTATGCGATAGAGAGTATTTAAGATCCTCGGGTATATGACTCATGAAAATTTCTTATGATTTTTTGTATTTATTTTGATGATTTTCACGTAATTGTAGCAGGGAAAAATCTGAATAATTATTATTCATTTGTAAATGTGATCACCCCCTTTCCGGAAAGACAACCAGATGATCAATCTCCAGCCGTATACCGATGGGCTCATTGATAGGATGATTATGATGACTCGGGACCAGACTTAATACCCTGGTACCGCTTGCCAGCATCAAGGTATACAGAAATTCAGCGCCACGGAATGCCTTGTCCAGCACCTTGGCTGTCATGGCACTATTATCATCGTGGACAATATCATCCGGCCTGATTAAAACCTCAACGGCAGCACCATGATTAAGACCCAGTGATATTGTGCCTGTTATAGTTCCAAGCTCGGTCTGGACTTCCTTGTCACCAATCACTTTGCCGGACAAAAATACACCCTCACCGACAAAATCTGCGACATAGGCAGTCGCCGGCCGATGATAAAGATTAAATGCAGTATCCCATTGCAGGAGCCGGCCTTCATTGATTACTCCTACGATATCGGCCATGGCGAACGCCTCAAGCTGATTATGGCTGACCATTACGGCTGTTATGCCATCCTGTTTAAGCACATTTCTAACTTCCCGCGCGAGTTGCTCACGCAATTCAAAATCCAGACTGGCAAAGGGTTCATCCAGCAACAGAATTCTAGGGCGGGATGCTATGGCGCGAGCTAATGCAACACGCTGTTGTTGACCACCGGAGAGCTGGTGGGGATATTTATCCAAAAATTCACCAACCGCGAGCAGATCGACAAGCTCTGTGATTCTTGCCTCTTTTCGCCCGCCATGTATCTGCTGCAAACCAAAAGCAATATTCTCCCTGACCGTCATGTGTGGGAACAGTGCGGAGTCCTGAAATACCATACCCGCATGGCGTAGCTCTACTGGAACAAGGCGTTTTCTGTCGCTGACCCGTATGCCCCGAATCCACACCTCTCCATCTTGCGGAGCTTCGAACCCTGCGATCGTTCTTAACAAGGTGGTCTTGCCGCAACCACTGGGCCCCAACAAACAACCAATATCACCTTCATTTAATTCAAACGAGATTGCATCAATGACCTTGTGATTGTCATAGGCAACTGAAATATTTTTCAGTTCAAGTGCTGACGTCATGGCCGGGACGTGATGTTGATATGGATCGACTGAGATAGATCACCGGAATAATGCCGACGAACACAATGGCAAGTGCCGGACAGGCCGCATCCGCCAGACGCTCTTCATTTGCAAGTTCATAAGCCCTTATCGCCAGGGTATTAAAATTAAACGGTCGCAGAATCAGTGTCGCGGGTAATTCTTTCAGAACATCAACAAACACCAACAATATTGCAGTTAATAAACTGCCGCGCAGCATGGGCATATGTACTCTACGCATTAATGTGACCGATTTCATGCCGATGCTGCGGCCGGCATCATCCATTGCGGGTTTTATTTTGGTCAGACCGGCATCAACAGTTTTCAACGAAACGGCCAGGAAGCGGACCATGTAGGCAAACATCAGGGCAATCAAGGTGCCGCTTAAGATCAAACCTGTGCTTAAATCAAAATAGGATTTAAATAAGTTATCAATTGTTCTGTCCAGCCAGGCAAAAGGCAGCATCACGCCGACTGCAATTACTGTCCCTGGAACGGCATATCCCATTCCCGAGATATTTACAGCTATTTTGGTCAGCGGCTTGGAATATTGGCGTTTTCCATAAGCCATAAATAACGCAAGCACAGTCGCCAATAGCGCGGCGCATATTGCCAACATGATGCTATGCCACATCAAAATATAAAACTGCTGATCTACAACAGACTTATATGTCAGTGACGCCCATTTCATCAAAAATCCCACAGGGATTAAAAAACCTGAAAATACGGGCAGGCTGCATACAATGATTGCAATTATCGCCGGCCATCTCCTGAGTTTCTTCTGCGACAAGAAACCATAGCGGCTTGATGTATGATAATAACGCTGTTGTTTGCGTGACCAGTATTCAATGTAAATTAATACGATGACAAACAACATTAACAAGGCGGATAGCTGGGCAGCAGCAGCGCTGTTCCCCAGACCAAACCACGTACGGAAAATCCCGGTGGTGAATGCTGCGATACCAAAATATTGAACTGTGCCGTAATCGGCCAATGTCTCCATCAAGACCAGTGTTAATCCGACTATTATGGCCGGTCTTGCCAACGGTAATGCGACTTTGAAAAAGGTCTTGTAAGGACCGCATCCCAACGTGCGGGCAACTTCCAACGCGCAAATCGATTGCCCGATAAATGCTGCGCGGCTGATGAGGTAAACATACGGATAAAGCACAAACGACAACATGGCTATTGCGCCTCCCAGAGATCGGATCTCCGGAAACCAGTATTCACCATAATGCCAGCCGGTAATTTCCCTCAACCAAGACTGGACCGGTCCGGAGGCATCCAGTACACCTGCATAGGTATAGGCAATGATATAGGCCGGTATTGCCATAGGTAACAACAAGGCCCATTCAAACATGCGACTTCCCGGGAATTTGCACATGGTGACGAGCCATGCTGGTGCAATGCCAAGCAAAGCCGTCATCACTCCCACACCCAGCATGAGGAACAGTGAATTTACAATGTATTCCGGTAATACAGTTTGCAAGAGATGTTGCCAGATATCTTTTGCGGGTATGAGAAATGATCCGGCAACAGCAATCAAAGGCAATGACAATATGAATGAAACAAAGACTATGGCCAGCGCCCAGGGATGTACTGCAACGCGTCGGGTGTAAGATGGTGATAATGTTACTGTGTCAACCGTTGTTGACATCGTGGATCACCGCATTATTTCCATCCGGCCCTGTCCATAAGACGAACAGCTTCGGCATTATATTGTCCCAACCGGTCCAGATTTAATTCATCGGCAACAAACTCACCCCATTGCTTCAATGTGTCGCTAATCGCAATACCGGATCTGACCGGGTATTCATAATTTTTTTCTGCGTACCATGCCTGTGCCCCATCACTTGTCATAAACTCAAGCAATTTTACCGCTTCCGCTTTGTTTTTTGCTGATTTGGTAACGCCTGCGCCACTGATATTGATATGAGCACCTCGATCACTCTGATTCGGCCAAAACAAGGCGACCTTCTCCGCCGCCTGGATTTCATCCTCCAGTTCTGAATGCAACATGCCACCAAGATAGTAGGTGTTAACCAGTGCCAGATCACATTGCCCAACGGCAATCGCCTTGATTTGATCGCGATCCCCCCCCTGTGGCGGTCTGGCAAAATTACCAACGAGACCTTTTGCCCACTGTTCCGTCGCGTCAACTCCATTATGTGCAATCAAACTCGCAACCAGCGATTGATTATAGACATGAGAAGATGAACGAACGCAAATACGTCCTTTCCAGGCCGGTTCGGAAAGTGCCTCATAACTTGAAAGCTGATCAGGTTTAACACGATCCTTTGCATAAACAATCACGCGTGATCGCAAGGAAAGGCCAAACCAGTAACTTCCATTATCCCGATATGTCTCCGGAATCACACCGCTTAATATTTCTGAAGTTACTGGTTGCAGAAGATTGATTTCCTTGGCGCGTTGCAGTCTGGCGACATCAACCGTCAACAGGAGATCTGCAGGACTATTATCACCTTCAATCTCCAATCGTTTAATCAAGGCATCGGCATCTCCCGTAACAAGATTCACCTCAATCCCGCTTTGTTGTGTAAATTGATCGAGTAAGGGTTTAATCAATACCTCATTACGCGCGGAATAAATATTGACCTCTGCTGCAATTGCCCGGGATTGCGTAAATATCAATGCACTAAAAAATAAAGACATGATTAATTTCATTATTGTCATATTTATAGTTACCGCCTGTTACTAACAAAAATTAATAAATCATTTTAATTAAGATATCAGGATCGCTTAAACCACATCCAGACGCCACTCAACGACAGGAGTAAAAACAGCGCTGCTGCTGCATCAACAAGATAAATGCCAAAACCACCAAGGAACCGGCCACTATGCATGTCAAGAATTACCCGTTCAAGAGGCAATCCCTTGCCACGGTAAAGGTAAAGCAAATTTGCAAGTAATGCCTTTGGAACAGTTCTCGTCTTAGACCATTCTGCATCAATTTGCTCCTCTTCCTTCCATTGCAATGATTCAATATCTGCAAGGTAATCGCCGTGGGCTCCTCGAATAACAACATCATTATTCTGTGTGATACCGATAGCCCGCATTCCAGCAGGAACGCCTTCTGTACCTGCAAGATGCTCTACCACTTCTCCTTGCTGTGTTAACAACAACATCTGACCGTCATAGGCGACGATAATCTTTTCATCTGCTGCAACAACGCCAACAAGTTTATTGACACCTTCTGTAAGTTCTTTTTGATCAAAGTAAATTCTCTCGCCCACCTGGGTGATCCAGTGATTTGCTGCCAAAAATCCTTGAGGCTCTTTTCCCGGTTTTATGTCATACAGATCAAGAAAAATAATGTTCTGGACGAATCTTTTTTTCAGGTTCAGTGGTTCTGTATGATTCAGCATTAAACCGGTCACTGTCAGGAATATAACAAACAATGCTGAAATTATGCCCATTGTCCTGTGCCATTTATGTACTGTCTTCCACAACATATTTGTCACGATTTATCTTCCCCATTTTCGATGTATCCATGCAGTAACAAGGCCAGCCTGGCCAATTTGGTTACAGCGTTGACCGACAAGGTTGCACCTGATATACCATCAATGGATTTATCCAGTTTATGTTCGCTCACAAGACCTGCGTCATTGAACTGATCAGTAAAAAACGGATAACGTACTTCCCAGCCTCTTGACTCGCGAAAGATCAATATCCTGACCAGTTCGATTCTGCCCTGATTGACCACAACACCTGTCGTGATCGGCCGCTCCTTGCCTATTTCTTCCAGGATCCATGCAGTCCGGCCATCCCTGGCCCAGTAGTGCAAGCGCAGAACACCCAAATCATGCCCCAGTATGGTGTTGATTTCCTGTTCCAGATCCTTGCGTATCCAGAGCCTGCTGGCTGGGGGCGGATTACCGGCAAAGACCTCATGAATGAACTCCTGCGGTTCCTGGTAAACACCTTTCGCCAATGAGTTTGTAGATATGCCTGCTGCAATCCACAGCAACGGAATACAAATCCACCGGTTGTATTTCATATTCATTAATTTACAGACTGATTAAAACTGATAACCAATGCCCAGATTGACACCATCGAGGACACGATCCACCGGTCCATCGGCATTTTCGTTTTGAATATCAAACTTGAACGCAACCTGATCATGCGGCCACCAATTTATGCCAAGGACCCAGCGCGCAAATTCCTCGAATCGATGTGCTCCACTGATTTGATTTCTCTCATCCCAGTTTTCATAACGGGCAAACAGTCCGAGATCACCCGGAACACGTCCAGGAATTGCAAACCGGTAGGCAGGT
Organism: Gammaproteobacteria bacterium; assembly: GCA_016198885.1. Lineage (GTDB taxonomy): Bacteria > Pseudomonadota > Gammaproteobacteria > Eutrophobiales > Eutrophobiaceae > JAENIZ01. The sequence goes on along the minus strand of JACQHV010000248.1, from coordinate 1,155 downwards.
TCGACATACCAGCCATCGAGACTGTCTGCATTAACAGCATCAGGATCCAGTCCGGGAAACGGGCTGTTGTCATCTCCCATATCCCAGCGTGCATACAGGGCGCGCAAACCAAAGCCGGTGGCATGTTTCCAGTCAACATGACCTTCAAACAGGGTGGCAGGTATTTCGAACAGATCAGCCGTACCCGTGATATCCCGTTGATATTGCCCGGAAGCTCCCACTTCCAATCCGGGCATACCTGTGTAGCGAATACGCCCGGTGAAGGCGATATCCTGATCGGCGGCCTCGGAAACTTTCAGACGGCCGCTGCGGGGACGGAAGGCACTACTGCCGGTAGTCGGGACAACGAGTCCTGAGTGAGCGATGAGATCATAATTCCAGCCCGGCACAATTTCACCATTCATGCCCAGACCAGCCTCCCACCAGGTCGTCGGAATGATTTCCGTCTCTATCTTATTACGTTCAACCCCATAGAACGTATTGGGCTCGTGGGTCGGGTTAATAATACCGATAGGTAATATATCCAGACCGGCACGAGCACGATGCTGATCAGTGAAATCCAGTTCTACCCATGCCTGTTCCAGTTCCACCTCACCCGCTTCTGAACCATCTGTATTATCATCGACAAGGGCATGTTCAAGCTCGAGTTCGGAAAAGAAACGGATGCTGTCCGTGAATTCATGCCCGAAATACAGTACAAAGCGGTGAAAGTCCACTGAATCTACATCATCATCCCCTCCGATTGAGGCATTGTCATCATTCAAACTGTTGTAATGTAACTCTCCATAACCGCCAATGGTGGTCTTTTCAGTCCAGCTTGCAGCAGTGGAAGCACCTGTCCTCGCCGTCTCCATGGCCTCTGCTGCCGCCTCGATTTCTTTAACGGTTGTATCAACCCGGGTTTCTGTTGCAGCAACCTTGTTTTCGGTCTGTTCCAATTTTGCTTTTAATTCTTCAATGACCTTCTGCTGCTGCTGTATGATTTCCCACATTTCTTCACTGCTGGGCGTATCCGCAAGCACCGCTATGGGGAATAATACGGCGATCCCCAATAACACAAACAATCCAGAAAAAAATCTGGTTATCATATAGTTACACTCCATTTCACACCCCCGTTTATTTATAATATGAAAAATAGATTTGAACATCTCTTGT
>JACQHV010000238.1 GCA_016198885.1 Gammaproteobacteria bacterium | reverse complement strand
TTCTCAGTCGCAGAGCCTGCCCTGAGTCCTTCGACTTCGCTCAGGATAAACTCCGTCGAAGGGCTCCTTCGAAATGACAGGAGATGGGTTTGAAAAATCAAACTGACCCACTACCAATTTTCCCTGTGTGACTTCGACCCGGTTGTCTCCATGAAACGGATATTTATATGATTTATAATATCTCTTTTGATCAATGAGTTATAAGTAATTCTTGTATCTTTTCTCAATCATATTTATCTGCAAGGAGGGTAAATAAGTTCAGTTGCGAAGGTCTATAATTAACTCAGGTAAATGAAGTTTACAGGTCTGCAGAACCTCTGCCGGTGTTAAGGAGGTGTGCCATGAACAGAAGGCTGTATTTTGTCCTCCCTGACGTAGATATATCACGCCAGATTGAAAATGATCTCCTGCTCGCGCATATCAGTGATGATCACATGCATTTTCTCGGCAAACGCGGGACAGATTTACTGGATCTTCCCGAAGCTACGAGTGCACAAAAAACCGATCTCGTCCATGGTATTTTTATCGGCCTGATGTCAGGTGCCGCTGTTGGCGCAATCATCGGATTAATCCTTTATTTATTTCGTGATTACATCTTTCCCATGGAAATAGGTGTCGTACTGTTATTCTTTATACTGGGAGGTATATTTGGCGCCTGGGTATCCGGTATGCTGATTGGTACCAGCACGCCCAATGTAAAACTCAAGGAATTTGAACAGACCATGCAGGAAGGTCACATATTATTAATGCTCGACGTGCCGGTTGAGCGGGTTGATGAAATCAGAAAAATAATATTAACTCATCATCCGGAAGCAGAAGATCATGGAAAAGACCCAACGATCCCCGCTTTTCCGTAAAAAGGTAATACCCGGAATAATTAAAGGTACGGGTTTAATTTAATATTACCTCCAGGTAAAAATAAAAAACCCGTCAGCCACATACTCGAACTGACGGGTTTTTGTTTTGGTATTGATCAATAATTTTTATTTGCGCGCAGATGCCTTACTTTTGAATTGCGCCTCTTCGGTTGAACCGTTCAAGGCGGTAACCGAGGATGCCCCGCCCGTGATAGTTTTCATAACATCATCAAAGTAACCAGTACCCACCTCGCGCTGGTGCTTGACTGCAGTAAAGCCCTTTTCCGCCGCCGCAAATTCCGCCTCCTGCAACTCGACAAATGCGGTCATATGGTTGTGGGCATAACCATGGGCAAGCATGAACATGCTGTAATTCAGCGCATGGAAACCTGCCAGGGTGATGAACTGGAATTTGTAGCCCATCGCACCGAGCTCACGCTGGAACTTTGCAATGGTGGCATCGTCGAGGTTTTTCATCCAGTTAAAGGAAGGCGAACAGTTATATGCGAACATGACATCAGGACGCACCTTGCGTACACCTTCCGCGAACTTCCTGGCCTCTTCCAGATTGGGTTTGGCCGTCTCGCACCAGATCAGATCCGCGTATGGAGCATAGGCCTGGCCACGCGCGATGGCCTGATCCAGACCCGCCTGGGTAACATAAAAACCTTCGGAGGTACGTTCTCCGGTAACAAATTTTTGATCGCGCTCATCAACATCCGAGGTGAGCAGTGCCGCAGACTCCGCATCGGTACGTGCCACAATAATGGTGGATACACCCATAATATCGGCAGCAAGACGTGCGGCGACCAGCTTCTGAATGGCCTCCTGGGTCGGCACCAGCACCTTGCCGCCCATGTGGCCGCATTTCTTCACCGCCGCAAGCTGATCTTCGAAGTGCACCCCGGCCGCACCGGCATCGATCATATGTTTCATCAGCTCGAAGGCATTCAATACGCCTCCGAAACCAGCCTCGGCATCTGCCACGATGGGCGCCATCCAGTCGATGCTGTCATCTCCTTCGGAATGGTGAATCTGATCAGCGCGCAACAGCGTATTGTTGATCTTGCGGACAACAGTGGGAACGGAGTCAACGGGATAAAGAGACTGATCGGGATACATTTCATAGGCGGTATTGGCGTCCGCTGCGACCTGCCAGCCGCTCAGATAAATCGCCTTGAGTCCGGCCTTGACCTGTTGCATAGCCTGATTTCCGGTCATTGCGCCCAGGGCATTTACAAATGGCCCGGTCTCCAGCAGGTTCCAGAGCCGTTCGGCACCACGCTTCGCAAGTGTGTATTCGACGTGTATTTTGCCGCGCAGACGCACAACGTCATCCGCGCCGTAATCGCGTCTGACGTTTTTCCAGCGTGGATTTTTCGCCCAATCCTGTTCTAATTGTTTTACTTGTTCTTTTCTTGACATCCTACCCTCCTGCAATGCAACCAAACTCATAAATAAAAAAGTTGTTCATGTTCTCATAATTGACCATAGGCTTCCAGAGTCAGGAACGCAGGTAAATGATCCTTATTGGTAATCAATCTGTCCAGTAATTCACCCGCCGCCTGAAAGTTACGGGATTCATAAACTTCATCACCAAGTTCCTCGCGGATATTGAGCAGATGACGCGCCAGTGCCTCGCGGAAC
>JACQHV010000234.1 GCA_016198885.1 Gammaproteobacteria bacterium | reverse complement strand
TTAAATAAGAGATAAGATAATCAAAAATATCCTGTGTATATGGCGAACTAGGTCTTTTAGTTTTTCCAGAGGTTAAATGCTTTTTTCTTTCTTTGAGGTTTGAATCATTAGAACGTAATTCATCTAATATACTGGAAAAATTCTTTACCGTATCTTTGATGATTATTTCATATCTTGATTTATCTTCACTTTTTAAATCGTGAAGAAGTTTTGATATATTCAATGGATTGGTATAATTGTTTTGCCTAACTAATATTTCTACAAATGCTCCATCAAACGCCGGTGATCCTTGCTCAAATTGCCCCCATTGATTGGTTTTTAATTCATCTTCCATATCGATTACTTTTCTAGGGTTGCTTTCAATAAAACCCATATCAATGAAATCAAAAAACTTAGATAAGTTTTCTATTTGTACTTTGTCATTGATCTTGGCGAGTTCCATAAATGAAATATTGGAAATTAAAACTGAAGCATTTGCTATTTTTAATGCTTTCAATAATTGTTTTTTAAATTCGTCATCTTTTGAAATTAAAACCCATGCCCATTGATCAAGATATACTGTTGGTGGTTTGCATACTTGAATCACTTCGTAATCATCGTTCTTTTGTATAACTTTAAGCATATTTGGATTATAAGTTATAATCTTGCACATAAGCCGTAGAAGCTGTGCAGCAGTTTACTATCTATTTGATTCGCTTGTTATACAGAATTCAATAATTTCTCAATCTTCGTACGGTCTCGTGTCTTTATTTTTCTCAAGTCTTCAATAGTAACATCAACTAGTGTAATTCCTGCCTGTTCGTACGCTCTTTCAGGATTAGTAAACTGCCCCAATTTCTAATGTTTCGTAATTCTCTTATTTTCAGTAGAAGTAACAAAGTTCACGCGCCCATACTTATTGATATAGAGCTCGAAGACTTCTAAGTCCAAATCTTTAACATGGCTCCAATCTTGCTGAAGCATGTCTCGTGCTGCTATTTTTCTCGGATACTCATGATCCTCAGTGTATTTGGGCTTGTTGATGCCGCTATCTGGATGAAAATCCTTTAACACGCCTACGGAGATTTTGTTTGTAGAAACACCCTTTGAATCAATATACCAAATCCCCGCTCCAATTATCGTCTCCAGGAAGCTGCACTGATCTTCGGAAGTTTTCTCATCTGCATAAATATGTTGTAGTTGGATCACAGCACGCGCAAGTGAATCACAACGATGAAGGAGTTTCCTCAGTTTCTTTTTCTCGATAAGACTGAGGTTTATAGTCACAGATTTAATCTAAATTTCAGTATGTTATGCGAAAGCCATATTCATGGTGATATGTAGATTCCGCATAGTACAGTAACTATGGACAACTGGGTGGGTGTTCATGAAATACTGTTTACCCCCTGTTCCTTGGATAGGATATGAAAAGATTAGCATACGGATATGTCACCTGCGAGATGGCTGGCTCTGGGGCAGGAATGCGCCATTTAACGCAGGGTTCACCGGCGCGCTGCTTTTGTGCGTCCGGTGGAACGACGTGTTGGCCGCGATACCCCGGGAAGTTCTTCCCGGATAATCTGGCGTAATACGGCTGCGGTAACCGGTTTTTCATTCTTTTCCAGGAAAGCTTTTAACGCTTCATTCATCATCGTTTGGTAGCCGGTACCGGTGCGTTCAGCCCGGGCACGAAACTCATTAAGTATGGAGTCATCAATATAAATGGTGATGCGCGTCTTGCCTTTCGCCGGTATTAGCGCACCCCGTTTGCCTTTTGAAAAATCGTATTCAGTTCTCATAGCTTTTCACCTCTTGCCGCGTAGCACGGCGAGTCGATATGAGCTGGATCTCCACGCCACGAAGCGTATAGACGACAACCAGGATTATTCCCGCGCTTGCGGGGTCGTATTGGAAGCGCACTTAACAAATATATGCACTATATACATATATGTCAAGTAAGTGGTATTGGCGGCTAATGCAAAATCTGCACTTCCACCTCACTGTTCGGGCGCTCCGTGCGCCCACAGTATTAGAACATCCGTGTACGTTTCCCTGGCGGTCGGATGTTCTAATATCGCGAGCACAGGACGTACAGAAAAGAAGTTTTGTACATGGAGGTACTTATGCTGCGATCGCATGGACGCGATGAAGCAGTGCACTCGCCGGATGATGTTCATGGAAGCACGAATGTCGCGGGCGCATGGATGCGCAAGAGCGACCAAGGCGAAACCAATGTTTGGAAACAAAATTAAAGTATAGTTACGCTCGCCTATACATAAAGAATATTTGAATAATTCACAATTTGTTATAAGTTGTCATTCCGGCGCACGCCGGAATCTAGTTAAAACAATTATTTACTGGATGCCGATTGGAATTTATACCCGGAGGGTACCGGCATGACGGCCAAGAGACTTAATCAGCGCTTTCTTGATTATTCTGATATCAATTTATTAATAATATGAAAATCTATCTCGCATCAAAATCCCCGCGCAGACAATTATTGCTCAAACAAATCGGAATCAAATACGAAATCGTGGATGTTGATATTAACGAGCATTGGGATGGAACAGAAAACGTGCGCAGTTATGTGGAACGGATGTCGCTGGAAAAGGCGCGTGCTGGAAAGATAAAATTAAATACAAACAAAAATATCACCGTGTTCGGTGCTGATACTGCAGTAGTGCTGGATGATAAAATCCTGGGCAAGGCACAGAGCAATGAAGATGCAACACAGATGTTAAAATCCCTATCCGGACGCATGCATCATGTTTATTCTGCCGTTTCCCTGGTAACACAATCCGAAGAAAAAACGAAATTAAATATCAGTCGGGTCTGCTTCAGGCCATTGACTGAAAGCGATATAGAGAACTATTGCAAAACCGGCGAACCATTGGGCAAGGCTGGCGCCTATGCCATCCAGGGCAAGGCTGCTGCATTTATTGAACGATTGGATGGCAGTTACTCCGGCGTGATGGGACTGCCTCTTTTTGAAACAACGGAGTTATTAAAATCAGCGGGGATTGTTTGACTTCATAAACTGTTTCAAACAGTTTTTGGGGCAGAGATAGATAGAAATGACCTCAGCCTGATCAAGGCAATGCTGAGTTAGGGAGCTAAGCTCGGTAAGTAGAAAGCGGAATGTTCGCTGTATTCATGTGTGGACAGAGTATCGACATGATCAGTAATTTCGTTCCCTGAATCCTGCAAAGTGTCTGCCACGAGATCAGACTGATCTGACTGGCAATTGCTAAGCTTCAGGCTCGGCGGGTCGATAGAGATTGCGAAAGGCGCCACTTTTTTAAGTGCACTCAGTCCAAGGATATTCCGGCCCGCTTTGGGAAAAACAGCGACTTCTACGTCCCTTATCGTGCAACGGCCAAGATTGATAGCAGCAACCTGATAAATCGGTACACTGGTGCTGGAACCATCCGCCAATACTCCCGACAGGTCTTTCATGTACTTCACATCACCTTTTTCCTTAAGCTGGCTGAATGTTTTCTTATCGATGACGACATGTGCTGAACCGGTATCCAGCATGAATTCCTGGATGGCATGATCGTTGATGCGCGCTTCAACGTAATAGGTTGACGTTCCGACATCGCGCAAAGGCATTGTGGCATCGAAATCCGCCGCACAGACCGTAATAGCAAAGACCGAGAGGAATAAAAGTGAAGCAAATCGCATCATCTGTAGTTAACCGGAGTAGATATACCCACCATTGGGTATAGGACGTCACGCATTCATCATGCCAGTTTTGGTATTCTTTGATATTCAATGAGTTGTGCAAAAACTAACCCCCATTAATCATTAGGGGAAGCACTAATATAATGCGTATATCGACCTGAATGCACTATTCTGGTGCAATAACTGCCTTTCTTGCGATCAGAATGTAATCACAACGATGAGTGAGTACTTGAAAATGCAATTTAATGTAGATGAGGCTGGATTTACTGACTATAGATTATTGGAAATTGGCCTTTGTAGGGCAGAAATGTATTTTTCAAAAAAATAAAACACAGCGGACTCAAAAGAGCCCGCTGTATTCACGGCTTCATCAAGCGTAACCGCGGGGGGGTATTGTCAGTTCTGGTATTCAGTGCGCTCGCACTTACTTCGTGGTCCCAGGATGCTGCCAGCTATAGCCCGGTTTACCAATCAATCCCTCGAATCCGGTCTGTGCTTTCTTTTGCTCCGCGATGTCCTTTTCCTCTTCCATGGCCGCAAAGTCTGCAACCTCGCACTTGGTACGGCTCGGAATCCAGGTTGCTCCTTTACCAGGGGCGCCATAGTGCGGGGTAACTACCATACCGTTGACACATTTGGCATTGGGTGGCAAATCAGCTGCTACCGGAGTGGCAATAAAAATCAGAAGTCCACTAAGTGCGATCAACACCCGTCTGATGTATGTATTATTGGATCTTGTGTTCATGCTGTTTCTCCTAATGATTGCTATGTTGTATTTACTCATTTCTGTTCAACTCCCGTCTCCCGGTAATCAGTTACAGCTTGGACTCAATATAACGTCGAAGTTTTACACCGCTAAGTGACTAACAGTTAGTAACGGGAATTGCCGGAATTTAAAGGCCGCGGCGGGTCGGACAACAAGGAGGGTCTATATCCTGAGGCGATCAGTCATCAGGTAGGTGGCTGTACCGAAGAGCCAGGGAGAATCAACTGTCCATAAATACTGTTTAAAACCCGAGTCTCCAGGCCCAAACATGTATGCCAATAAATCATTCGCTGCGTGTGCTGGCTCATCAGGCAAGTCACCATGTTTCGTCTGCTTGGCTGCATCATTGTGAATAAATTGGGGAGTGTCTATTGACGCGCAACATGGTCTGGTATTCCAGATTTGCTCACTCACACATCGATCTGAGCCTGTGCACTTCTCTTGCATCGCATCTGAAGTACAGCAACATTGTGCCAGGATCACATCTTCGTGGAACGGGCAGGCATAAACCCGGTCCAGTTGCCAAAACATACCGGCAACCAAAAATACGATGACGAAAATTTGTCGAAGTATCATTTTGTCTTTTACACTCAGATCATGTCTAACTTTAAGTATAGTCCTTGAAATAGTAGATTTATTGATGTGGATCAAGTTCCGTTACTGCTTCCTGTCATAC
>JACQHV010000236.1 GCA_016198885.1 Gammaproteobacteria bacterium | reverse complement strand
TTTAATATCTTATAAAATACGGTATCCCAAGAAGCACACATCCAATCACAACCACCAATACTGCATTACTGACAAAATATGGATAGCCCATCAAACCGATACCACAGACAAGCGGTACAATCATCTTCTGTCTTCTGCCATACACAAAATACGCGAGGCCTGTCGCACCAAACAGGACATTCACCATAAAAGAAAATTCGTTATCCACTATAGATCATTTCAGGAATATTGATGATTAACTACGATGACAACTTTTTATCTAACAGTAGGTTCAGACTGTAACGTACTCCAAAACCCGTGGTATCCGTCGGTATATGGGCGAGCCCGCCCTTGCGGTTGCTGCTGGCAAGATCAATATGAATCCACGGAGTGTTGTTTTTCACGAAACGTTGCAGAAAACGCGCGGCCAGGATGTGATCAACTCCGCTTTCGCGCGAACATTGTTTGACATCAGCAATATCACTCTCGATCAACTTGTCATAATCCTCATCCATGGGGAACGGCCAGACCCTCTCGCCGCTGTCGCGTCCCGCCTCAACCAGCTTGGGAATCAATTCATCCTTGTTCGTAAATATCCCGCTATAGGCCTTGCCCAGTGAATAAATGCAAGCACCCGTAAGAGTTGCATAATCAATGATCAGTTTCGGCTTTTGTTTCGAGGCCATTGCCAGGGTATCTGCAAGGATCATCCGGCCTTCTGCATCGGTATTTACGACTTCAATTGTCGTACCATCGGATGCTGTAATAACGTCATTGGGTTTGTAGGCCCTGGGACCGATATGATTCATGGCCAGCGCCATCCAGCATTCAACCGGGAAATTAACCTTTAATTGCGTTAATGCAAGCAGTGTACCCAGCGCAACTGCACTGCCCTGCATGTCCTCATGCATTCCAAACATATAGTTGGCTGATTTAAGATTGACGCCCCCCGTGTCATAACATATCCCTTTGCCAACGAGTGCCAATTTACCTTTGCTTTTTGAAATTGAAGGTGTGTATTGCAAACGAACGATCCCGGCATCCTCTGTTGGACTGCCCTGGGTAACAGCGAGAAAGGCCCCGGCCTTCTGTTTTTTCAAGGATTTGATGTCGTAAAACTCAAGTTTCCATTTGTTTTCATTTGCCAGTTGTCTGATCCGTTTCAGATAATCCGATGGCGTCAGCATGTTGGATGGCAATATGCTGAGACCGCGGGCTAATGCGTTACCTTCTGCCTCTGCGAAAGTCCGTTTGAATTCATGCGCTGTTTTGACGCCATAGAGATAAATCATCTGCAGTTTATTTTGTGATTTCGATTTGCTCTTGAACCTGGGCATTTCCGCCGCTGACGCCAATACTGCTGCAATCATGGCCTCTGCAATCCGTTCGGAATGTCCCGCACTGAACCCATGCACGGCGATGCCCAACTCTTTTGCATCGTGATCTTCGTGCGTACTGACAAGTTTTCTTGCAAGTGTCAACAGATCAAAACTGCTGATATCAGATTTGATACACGCGAATGATACATGGCTTCCTCTTGCATTAGGCAGATCCAGTGTGATGGGAATTTTATCAGCATCCTTTTTCCCCAGGCGCTGCCGGCGAGCCTGAAGGATATCACCGTAAGGAATCTGCCTGATCGTTTTGACGGCAAGCAGATGCGGCATGATAATGATCCAGTTGGCCCGTTTGTCCACTTGCTGCCTGATTGGCGCCTTTGCCTGTTGCTGGAGTTTGATGTTCATCTGTGTTCCTGAAGTTGGTAGATTTGACAGTTTCGTTAACCTGCTATTGTAAATCCTGATCATCATTGCAGCGCAAGCCGGAATTTAGTGAAAACAATTATTTACTGGATGCCCCCCTCTTGCTGCACGGGGCGGGCTACAACGGCATGACAGTTAGTAAAGCGGATTGGATTCCTGCTATTCTAGTCACCATCTGTTAGGCGCTCTAAAATCATGACAGAACAACAAAAAGACATTGATCCGCAGGAAACGCAGGAATGGCTTGATGCCCTGGAATCCATTCTGGAATGCGAAGGTGTCGAGCGCGCACATTTTATACTGGAGCATTTAATCGCAAAGGCGCGGAAATCCGGCGCCTATCTACCCTATACCGCCACAACTGCCTACTTGAATACTATCCCGCCTGCCAAGGAGGAACGTTCGCCGGGCGACCCCGGTATTGAATGGCGTATTCGTTCACTCGTACGCTGGAACGCCCTGGCCATGGTGGTCAAGGCCAACCAGAAAAGTACTGAACTGGGTGGACATATTGCGAGTTTCGCGTCTTCAGCCACCTTATATGACGTTGGCTTTAATCATTTCTTCCGCGCCCCAAGTGAAAAACAGGAGGGCGATCTGCTGTTTGTTCAGGGCCATTCCGCCCCGGGCATCTATGCGCGTGCATTCCTGACCGGGCGGATCACCGAAGAACAATTAAATAATTTCCGCCAGGAAGTGGATGGCAAAGGATTATCTTCCTATCCACACCCGTGGCTGATGCCGGATTATTGGCAATTTCCTACGGTATCCATGGGACTGGGTCCACTGATGGCCATCTATCAGGCGCGCTTCATGCGCTATCTGGAAAATCGCGAGTTGATCACACCCAGTGATCGCAAGGTGTGGGCGTTCATGGGCGACGGCGAGATGGACGAACCGGAGTCCATGGGCTCAATCGGGCTTGCCGCAAGGGAAAAACTGGATAATCTGATCTTCGTCATTAATTGCAATTTGCAACGGCTGGACGGCCCGGTGCGCGGCAACAGCAAGATCATCCAGGAACTGGAAGGCACATTCCGGGGTGCGGGCTGGAATGTTATCAAAGTTATCTGGGGGTCATATTGGGATCCACTTATTGCGCGCGACACCAGCGGTCTTCTCTATAAACGCATGGAAGAATGCGTTGATGGTGAATACCAGGCATACAAGGCGAATGACGGCGCCTTTGTCCGGGAAAAATTCTTCGGGAAATATCCGGAACTCAAGGCGATGGTGGCCAGTATGTCAGATGACGATATCTGGCGTTTGAATCGTGGCGGGCACGATCCGCACAAAGTCTATGCAGCTTATGCAGCGGCCGTCAAACACAAGGAACAACCGACTGTAATCCTCGCGAAAACAGTCAAGGGTTATGGTATGGGTGAGGCAGGTGAAGGCCAGAACATCTCACACCAGCAAAAGAAGATGGGTGTAGAATCACTCAAGATATTCAGGGATCGGTTCAATATCCCGATCTCCGATGACAAGATTGCGGAAACACCATTTTACCGTCCACCTGAAGACAGTCCGGAAATTAAATATCTCAAGGAACGCAGGAAATTATTGGGCGGATATTATTTTGAC
>JACQHV010000004.1 GCA_016198885.1 Gammaproteobacteria bacterium | reverse complement strand
CACCAATCACCAATCACGACAGTCTGATTTTAACCAGGCCGCTGACCTTTCCAAGGTCCGCACGGCCCTGTAGTCTGGGTTTCAGCAGGCCCATGACCTTGCCCATATCCTGCATCGTAGTGGCCCCCGTTTCTTCCAGAACACTCTTGATCATTTCTTTGATTTCCGTATCGGTTAGCGGTGCGGGTAGATAGGACTGGACGATTTCCAGTTCAAATGTTTCCTTTTGTACTAGGTCATCCCGGCCGGCCTGTTGGTATTGAGAGATGGAATCACGATGTTGTTTCGTCATCTTGTCCAGGACAGCCAGTGTCTGGGGGTCATCGAGTTCAATTCGTGCATCGACTTCCTTTTGCTTGATAGCCGCCAGGATCATGCGTAAAGCGGAAAGCCGCTCTTTATCCCTGGCGCGCATGGCGGTCTTGACGTCATCGTTAATTTGCTGCTTTATCGGTGCCATCGGCCAGCAGGGAAAGGTTTCAATAGTGGCGTGGTGCCCTTCGGCTCATGCTTTTAAAGGATTTTTTCTGGTGTCTCTTGACGGCTGCTGCTGCCTTGCGCTTTCTTACCTGGGTAGGTTTCTCGTAGAATTCACGTCTATGTATTTCGGCAAGGATACCTGCCTTTTCACAGGCACGCTTGAAACGGCGCAAGGCGATATCAAATGGTTCATTTTCTCTGACTTTTACAAAAGGCATACTGTCTAATTTCCTTACATTAACCTCATCTTCGTGTTGAAAAGGCGGTAATTCTAGTGGCTCGGTAAAGAAATGCAATGTTTTAATCCATATTTTCAGGATATCGGGTGCCCAATATGCGTGTTCTTGGCATAGAAACTTCCTGTGATGAGACGGGCATTGCAATCTATGATTCTGACCAAGGCTTGCTCGCCCATGTCCTTTACAGTCAGGTGGATATGCATGAGTGCTACGGCGGGGTCGTCCCTGAACTGGCCTCACGCGATCATGTGCGCAGGGTCATCCCCTTAGTCAAGACAGTGTTATCAGATGCCGGTTTGAAGGGCAGGGATATCGACGGTATCGCTTATACTGCTGGTCCCGGGTTGATCGGCGCTCTCCTGGTGGGTGTCGCTGTAGGGCGGAGTCTGGCATATGCCTGGGGTATTCCTGCGGTCGCCATTCACCATATGGAGGCCCACCTGCTGGCCCCCATGCTGGAAGATAATCCGCCGATGTTCCCCTTTATCGCATTACTGGTCTCCGGGGGCCATACGCAACTGGTCGAAGTCAAACAGCCGGGAGATTACCGGATGCTGGGTGAATCAATGGATGATGCCGCAGGCGAGGCCTTTGATAAGACCGCAAAACTTTTGGGTCTGGGATATCCCGGCGGGCCGGCACTGGCGAAGCTGGCAGAACAGGGAAACCCGGCCAGATTCCGGTTTCCACGTCCCATGACGGATCGTCCCGGGATGGATTTCAGTTTCAGCGGTTTAAAAACATACGCCTTGAATACAATTACTACTGAGGATAATGATCCGCAAATAAAAGCGGATATTGCCCGTGCCTTCATTGATGCCGTTGTGGATACGCTCGTCATTAAAAGTCTCCGGGCAATGGAAGAAACCGGATTGAGAACGCTGGTTGTAGCTGGCGGGGTCAGCGCCAATCGCCAGCTGAGACATCGTCTGGGGGAATTGAGCCGTCAGATAGGCGCGCTTGTATATTTCCCCCGTCCGGAATTCTGTACTGATAATGGCGCCATGATCGCCTACGCTGGTTTTTTGCGTTTGCAGGCCGGGCAGCAGGAATCGCTGTCATTCACCGCCCGTTCAAGGTGGCCGATGGAAGAATTGCAGAGGGTCAGGTATCCGGGATCGGGGATCGCGAGTTGGAAACAGGATACATCAGGATAACGCTTTACGTTTTACGAGTTACGCTTCACAGTTTGAGTTTGTTTGTGTCTATCTTGTCTTCTGTTCCGGCAATCAATTTTTTTATATTTGAACGGTGCCGCCAGATCAGAATGATCGTCATCACGCTATTCCCCGCAATGTACCAGGCGGAGGGCAGTAATATTGCAGTATAGATAGGTGTTAATACAGAAGCGACTAACGATGAAAGTGATGAATAACGGAACAGGATCGCAACCAGCAACCAGGTTCCTGTGAATGCCAGGCCTAGCGGCCAGTAGAGTCCAAGCAGGACGCCAATGAGAGTGGCAACACCTTTCCCGCCTTGAAAACTGAAGAATACGGGGTAGAGATGCCCTGTAAATGCCACGATACCAGTCAGTGCAATTACCGGTTCCGGGGCTTTGATAAGATGTGCGATCAGCAGCGGTAACACGCCTTTGAACACATCACCTGTAAGGGTTAACAGGGCGGCTTTTTTTCCATGCAGGCGTAATACATTTGTCGCCCCTGGATTGTTTGACCCGTGTGTTCGTGGATCAGCGAGCCGCATCATTTTACAGACTATTACGGCAGAGGAAATTGATCCGATCAGATAGGCGATGAGCACCATGGAGATATTAACTATCATGAGTGTATTGGAATCTGTCATGCCTGATCGGTCAAGACGTAATTTGTCCGTTGTCAGTATTCAGCTGGAAGTGTACAAATAGCGTCAACGGAATAAACAACAACTGACTATACGCAAATTACCACTCCCCATAGCATGGATATAATTTATCTTAAAGACCTCCGTATCGATACCATTATCGGCATATATGACTGGGAACGCCGCGCCAGACAAACTGTGGTCCTGGATATTGAGATGGGCACTGATATAAAGAAGGCGGCGCAAAGCGATGATATTAAAAACACCCTGAATTATAAGGCCGTAGCCAAGCGTATCATTGCTTTTGTTGAAAAAAGCGAATACCAGCTGGTAGAAACCCTGGCGGAACATATTTCCGATATCCTGATAACTGAATTCAAGGTGCCTTGGTTACGCCTGCGTGTTAATAAACAGGGAGCAGTGCGGGGCGTACGTGATGTTGGCGTTGTCATCGAGCGGGGAAAACGGGAACAGGAATAAAATGACCCAGGTGTATGT
>JACQHV010000235.1 GCA_016198885.1 Gammaproteobacteria bacterium | reverse complement strand
ACGTGCCCAGCCGCACGGCCTGTGATATGTTGCCCGAGACAGTAGGACGTTTATCCAAAGTAGAAAATATTATCGGTATTAAAGAGGCCACGGGAGATCTGAACAGGGTTAATACTATACGTGAACTGTGTGATGCTGATTTTATACTGGTCAGTGGGGATGATATTACTGCCAGGGAATTTATTTTACGCGGCGGAGACGGTGTAATTTCAGTAACAGCCAATGTTGCGCCGAGGGCCATGCATGAAATGTGTCTGCTTGCAAAAAGGGGGGATGCACAGGCAGCAACGGCGATTGATAATACGTTGACAGGACTACACAAGAATTTATTTATTGAATCAAATCCTATCCCTGTAAAATGGGCATTAAATAAAATGGGCCTGATTGAAAAAGGCATACGTTTGCCTTTGACCTGGTTGTCCAGGACATCAGAAGGGCCTCTGCTGGATGCCATGAAACAGGCCAACCTTATCTAAAGAGTTATTATGATGGTCAAAAGATTTATTTTTATTATTGCGTCCTTGTTGTTTATTAATGCATGTGAATATGTTCCCAAGCTTGATGAAGTGATACCTGACAGACGTACAGAGTACAAGAAAAGTGAACCTCTGCCGGATCTGGAAGTTCCCCCTGATCTGACCACTGATACTCAAAATGATCCGTTGACAATACCGGACGAGGAAGCCACAACACTGTCTGAGTTCGAACGTCAGAAAAACTTGCGACGGGGTGGCAATGTAACGGGTGCAGGTAGTGTTGACGCGCTTGCAGATGAACAATGGTTGTCGGTGCCAGGGAGCACTGTTGAGATCTGGCCGAAGTTGCGGGAATTCTGGATTGCCAAAGGTTATAGTATGGAACTGGACGATGCAGAACTTGGTGTTTTGGAGACAAGCTGGCTGGAGACAGGAAGCGAAGGAATTACTTCGTTTCGCGACAGGTTCAAAATCATTTCAGAAGCAGGTGAAAATCCCGGAAATACTGTTTTATTTATCACTAATGAAAGACAGGAAAAGACTGTCACCGGGGAAGAGGGTGCTGAATGGGTGGATGTCGGAAAAAACAGTGATTTGGAAAAACAAATCGTAGGAGAATTGAGCTTGCATTTTTATGGTACTGCCCCGCTATCTGACACTGCGGGTCGTCCATCTCGTACAAGCACTGCATCCACGCCGTCTGCACCCGCGAAAAGGGCAGAGATGCTGAATCTTGGTGAAGACAAGGTATATCTCTCACTCCCCGAAGAATTTACCCAGGCCTGGAGATTGACTGAAGATGCGCTGCTTAAGGCAGGTTTCTTTATAGAAAATCAGGACCGCAGCAAAGGACTTTACTATGTTCTTTTTTATGAGAACACTGAAGAAGAAAAGGGACTGTTATCGAAGCTCGCTTTTTGGAAGGATGATGAATCTGAAGGCAAGGAATACCAGATCAACCTGACCGGGGTTGGAGAAAAAACGGAACTGGTTGTTCTGGATGAAAAAGGGGAATGGGCTGAGAGTCAGGACGCGACAAAAATTCTGACTTTGTTACAGGCGCAATACAACAGCGCCGCTGCGAGATAAATAAAAAAAAGCGAACTGTTTCAGGTTATTTAACACTGTCCCTTGCATGCCGTGCTGATCGTCTGCGTTTTTGCATTTTACTCCTGGCCGTTTTGTTTCTACTGCTCTGGTTGGCTACGTTTTTATAAGGATTCGTTCCCCGTTTGAATTCAATGAGTATCGGCGTGCCTGTAAGTTTCAACTGTTTGCGAAAAGTATTGGAGAGATAGCGGCGATACGATTGCGGTACATGTTCTGTCTGGTTGCCATGGATAATGATCCGCAATGGATTATGTCCTCCGAGATGCGCATAGCGAAGTTTTATACGTCGCCTGCTTATCATGGGTGGCGGGTGGCTTTCCACCATCCGGTTTAAAAGTGCAGTGAGTTCGGAAGTAGATGTTTTAACAGCAATCGATTTGCCGATCTTGTCGATGGACTCAAACAACTCGCCTACTCCACTGCCATGCAGGGCCGAGATGTAATGCACGCAGGCATAATCGATAAAACCCAGTTTGCGATCAAACTGCGCGCGTATTTGAGTACGCTGTGATGATTCCAGACCATCCCATTTATTGACGGCAATAATCAGGGACTTGCCGCTTTCTACAACCAGGCCCAACAGGGCCGCATCCTGTTCGGTGACACTGTCATGTGCATCCACTATCAGAACGACAATATCGGTATTATCTATTGCCTGTAGTGTCTTGATCACGCTTATTTTTTCAAGTGTGTCAGTAACCCGTGCGCGGCGTCTCACACCTGCAGTATCTATTAAAATATATGATTTGCCATTGCGCTCGAAAGGGACAGCAATACTGTCACGCGTAGTACCTGGTTGATCAAATATCAGCATCCGTTCCTCTCCAAGGATTCGGTTAACCAGTGTCGATTTGCCGACATTCGGCCGGCCGAGTACGGTAATCCTGAGTCCATGTTCAGTTTCATCACCCAAGTCAATGGGTTTAGGCAGCGCGGAAAAGATGTCCTCAATCAAAGTCGCAACGCCACTGCCTCTTTGCGCCGAGATGGCATAGGGTCTGCTGACCCCCAGAGCGTGGAAATCGGCAGTAACAATATCGGCATCCAGGCCTTCGGTTTTATTAACAGCCAGATAGAGATGTTTGCAAAGCGGACGCAGTTGAGTGGCCAGGGTTTCGTCAGCTACAGTCAGGCCGTCGCGGCCATCAACCAGCCAGATCACGGCATCTGCTTCACGCACGGCCTGTAGGGATTGTCCCGTAATCAGATTCTCGATGCTTGCAGAAGAACTGGTTTCGAAAAGCCCGCCAGTATCAATAAGGATGAATGACAGTTCTCCACATTGACCAATGCCATATTGACGATCTCGGGTGACGCCCGGTTGATCAGCGACGAGGGCGTTACGGCTCCGGGTAAGCCGATTGAATAATGTTGATTTACCTACGTTGGGGCGTCCGACGATAGCGATGACAGATATCATAATTCAGACAGGGTAATGTAAAAGATGTAAACAGCTTACAGGTAACTATTAATTTAATTTATCTTCTTCTTTTTT
>JACQHV010000237.1 GCA_016198885.1 Gammaproteobacteria bacterium | reverse complement strand
TTGCCGGCGCCATTCGGGCCTACCAGTCCGACAGAGCCCCCGTTGCTGATTGATAAACTAAGACCATCAAGCGCCTTGATGCCATTGAATGATTTGATTAAATCACTGCATTGGATGAATAAACCCATCAGATATTACGTCTCCTGAATATCAGCCAGCCGAGGCATGCATAGATCAACATATAGGCCAGTAATCCTGTCAGAGCGGTGCCCAGATCATCCGGTTTGATATTGTATAAATAATCTTTTATCCCGCTGGGTACGAGTGAAATGTCCACTGGCAAATAGCGATTAAGATAGGCACCGGCAATCATGAGTAAGACATAAACAAATGCACCGGTGAGTAATGCCGAGAGAGCGGAAGACATAAAGGCCGAGATCACAGACATATAAGCCACAAACGGTAATGTATAAAGAAGCACAAGCAGGGTGACCTGTAATGCATACTCAATGGTCTCAATTCTGGCATGATTGTCATTGTTAAGAGAAATCAGTGTTGCCAATATCCCGATTAAAATAACGGTGCCGGAAACGAGGCAATAACTGCTGATAAATCTTCCCAGAAAAATCTCGGCACGGGTGCAACGGATCAGCAGATAGCGAAATGCCTGCCTGCCCGCATCACTTGCCAGCATATCGTTGCCTGCCAGCATGACAAAAAACGGTGTAGTTCCGAGTGCAATGATAAAATATACAGAAAGACTTGCGGGATGCAGGATTAACAGGGTCTTCGCGATTTCAGGATTAAAAAGATAAGACGTGATCATGAGACTTTCAGTACTGACCAGGTGTCTGGCACCATTTTCAAGCAGTAATTTAAGTATCCAGTACCAGAAAAACAGAACGGGAATCAGGAATACCAGTCCTTTGAGTCTGAAAATCGAATGGAATAAATCAAATTGCGCCAGGATTCTTATTCGCTGCAAATACATTTAATGGAAATACATTAATGAAATGGAAAATTACCTTTGCCGGCCGTTACACCTGAATTAACATCAGGTTTAATTAAAATTTTTCCTGAGATTATAGAGAAGTTCAAGCGCCTGCTTCGGCGTGATCTCATCCGGGTTAATCTTCTCCAAAACCTCAAGCAGGGGATGTCGTTGTATAAACATATCCTTTTGTGGATACGCCGGTTGTTCATGCATGGTTTCAAATTCCTGCAAACGTTGTTTTGCCTGACAGACTACGGCTTTTGGTATCCCTGCCAATTGCGCAACCTGAAGTCCATAGCTGCGATCAGTTGGTCCATCTTTCACAGCATGTAAAAATATAATGCTATCGCCATGTTCTATGGCATCAAGATGTACATTGGCCACACCTTCAATGTGATCGGGCAGGGCGGTTAATTCGAAAAAGTGTGTGGCAAACATGCAGAATGCCCTGATTTCCCTGGCAATATATTCAGCACATGCCCAGGCCAGGGCCAGACCATCCCGTGTTCCCGTACCCCGGCCGATTTCATCCATGAGAACCAGACTGTTAGAGGTGGCATTGTTGAGTATATTGGCCGTCTCTGTCATTTCCACCATAAAGGTGGACCTGCCTCCTGCCAGATCATCTGCCGCCCCGATACGGGTGAAGATTCGATCAATCGGCCCCATCTTTGCCTGCTCGGCCGGGACATAACATCCGATATGGGCAAGGATGACAATCAGGGCGGTCTGCCGCATGTAAGTGGATTTACCCCCCATATTGGGCCCCGTGATGATCAGCATGCAGCGGTCTTTATCAAGTTCCAGATCATTCGCGATGAAGGGCTCAGTCTGTATCTGTTCAATTACCAGGTGCCGGCCGCTACTAATCGATATCCCTGGCGTTTCAATGAACTGTGGAGGATTGAGATTCAAGGTAACGGCACGTTCGGCAAAACAGACTAATATGTCTATCTCGGCTATGGCTGAGCTTGTGGCTTGCAATGGCGGTAGTTGATCACACAATTTTTCCAGCAATTCATCATAAAGGATCTTTTCCCGCGCAAGCGCCTTCTCTCTTGCGCTCAATATTTTATCTTCAAAGGATTTCAATTCTGGCGTGATAAACCGTTCCGTTGTTTTCAAAGTCTGACGGCGGTTATAGTCATCAGGTACATTTGTGCTTTGAACGCGGCTGATCTCGATATAGTATCCATGCACCCGATTGTAGCCGACCTTGAGCGTGGAAAAGCCGGTTCTCTCACGCTCCCTTGTTTCCAGATTTATCAGATATTGACCTGCACTGTCACTGAGTTCCCTGAGCTTATCGAGCTCAGCGTCATAACCATCTGCTATAAAATTTCCGTCACGGATGGTCTGTGGTGGTGAATCGATCACTGCACGCGAGAGAAGAGCATGAGTTGCAGGAAAATCCCGGATATGTCTTCTGAGTGTTTGTAATAACGGAGTATCAATATCTGAAAGATGGTTTTGTATTTTTGGGAGCACACCCAAAGAATTGCGCAACTGTACCAGGTCACGCGGTCTGGCTGATTTCAGGGCGATGCGGGCAAGGATGCGCTCCATATCTCCAATGGAGCGTAACGGTTCGTGAAACTGGATAAAGTTTCTATTCAGAATCAGGGCGGCGATGGCTGCATGACGCAGACGCACGGTTTGCCTGTCCCGTAGTGGTTGATGTAACCATCGGCGTAACAAGCGTCCGCCCATGGGGGTGGAAGTCGTGTCGATGACACGTAATAAAGAATGATCTTTTATACCGGACAGGGCGGTGTCGAGTTCCAGGTTACGTCTGCTGACAGCATCGAGGAGGATATAATCCATACGCGTCTCAACACGCAGGGTTTGAATATGGGGCAGAGTTGAACATTGTGTTTCCTGAGTGTATTGCAACAGGCAGCCGGTAGCGGCAATGGCAAGCGGCATGTGACTGCAACCGAGACCTGCCAGATCAGTGACACTGAATTGATGCTTGATTAAAGAGATTGAACTGTCAATATCAAAATGCCAGGGGTGACGCACTGTAATTGTGTGCGATGATTCAAGTTTGCTGCGTAAAGCACATTCTTCGCTGATGAGAATCTCGGCGGGACGCAATCGCTCCAGCTCACTGTTCAGTGCATCATGTCCCTCTAATTCCATCACAACCAGACGGCCACAACTGATGTCAAGAACCGAAAGTCCATAGTGGTTATCTTGTGTATGAATTGCCATGAGCAGATTGTCAACATGCTCAACAAGCAGGCCTTCATCAGTCACCGTGCCTGGTGTCAAAATCCGGACAACCTTTCGCTCAACTGGTCCTTTGCAGGTGGCGGGATCACCAATCTGTTCACAGATGACGACTGACTCACCCATGCGGATAAGCTTTGCCAGATAGGAATCTACCGCATGAAACGGCACACCTGCCATGGGGATCGGATCACCGGCGGATCTGCCCCGTGTCGTCAGGGCGATATCAAGTAATCGTGCAGCCTTGCGGGCGTCCTCATAAAACAGCTCGTAGAAATCGCCCATGCGAAAGAAGAGCAATTTGTCCGGATATTGCGCCTTGAATCCCAGATATTGCTGAATGACAGGAGTGTGTTTTGATAACTCCGTCGCAGTGGTCAAATGGCTGTCCTCTGTGATGAGTTGAATCCAGTAATTAATATATTGCGCAAGTCAGTATTATGGTCCGGTCTGCTTGCTGAGTGTCCAGAAGCCGGTCCTTGTGGTAATGTCTTCGGGAGTCATGCTGCCGCTGACAGTGCCCGTCGAAGGGTCGCATTGATAAAAAGGTTTGCTTGTGGTCGTTGCCGCTCCTGGGGACATCTTGCTGTTGACCGCACTCAGTATCGCCGGTGATTGCATACGGACAATGGCCTGAGCATTGATGGGAAAACGACCGTTCTTGAGGCAGCCGTATTCAAAGGCATCACTACTCTTGATGGCGCCCTTGCAATAGGGGCAGTTCACGGGGTCTTCATCATTTGTCAGCATGATGCCAAGCACCCGGTTGATATAGGGCACATAGAGTGGATAACAGTAGCTGACCCTGATCTTCAGCAGGTTGGCATCCTGAATGGTCAGGCCGCCTGTGGTTGTCTGATAGCGATATTTGAGATTATCGTTCGGGATTACCGTCTCGCCATTGACATCCACGCCTAAATCACTGAAGGCGTCCGGCGTCGGGTTCAGTACTTCAATATTAACGAAGCCATCAGTGATTTCCTGACGGATGGTTTCACGTGCACAAATAACATTTTCGACAGTATCATCGTGTGTATAAATCGCCGCCATACCGCGCGCAAATGCATTTTCCATTTCCGTAACGCGGGCATTTGATACTGCTCCAATGCGCGCTGCTTCGAACGCGGCATAATTGAGAAGTGTTTTTGCATGATAAATGAAGGCGAATTGCAGAGCTCCGAAGAGGAGTAAAAGCATAACCGGCGTTACTATGATGAATTCCACCATGCTCTGCCCAGTATGCCGCCTGTGCAATAACATATTGAATATCCTGTCTTTGCTAATATGGCACATTAATTTATCAATAGTAGTCCAATTATTCATCTGCTGATGCTTCAAAACCAGACGCCATTAAATCAGAGACAGAATTAACCACGTGTTTTGCCCGTTTGTTCAGAGGATCATCTTCTTTCGTATATTGCAACATCTCGATAAATGTATTGGTGGCCTGGCGCAACTGGACAATCCCCAAATTATGCCAGGTCTTGCTGTTTTTGGGATCGCGTACCAGGGCCTCGCGATAAGCAATAACTGCCGCGTCCAAATGGTCAGTTCGGGCATAGATATTTCCCAGTCGGAACCAGGGCTCAGCATCGCCGGAAAAATGCTGGGTCAGGTATTTGTATTCTGTCTCCGCTGTTTTCCAGTCTTCTTTTTCATAGGCCTCATTTGCCCTTATCTGGACTTCTATGATATCGGAAGAATTCGGGGAAGGTTGCAGGTTCTGTAAATTGCAGGCCGCAAGTGGAAATATAACTATTAGGAATAAATAATGCCTCAGACGCATGTCGTTTCCTCCCATTTGAGGGTTAGTCCCTGTGTCAGTTTGAGTTTATCGAGTGTTCCGGCCATTATCTCAACCACCATGTACGCATTGGCTACCCAAACCATTCGATAGGGTTGAAGTGTGGATACCAGTTTTCTGATTTGCCAATCCTTGCTGAGGAATATAAGGTCAATCGGATAACACATACCGAAGGTGTGCACTGATGAACAGGGTTTGATCAGCAATCCCTCGTCATGAGACAAGGGCGGACGTCCTATCAGACCACGCATCCGTTCCAACGGATTGGTTGTTTGCATGACATGTGGTAGCAGGAGTAGTCGGTTATCCTGTCGATACAATACCCCGTGGATCAAAATATACCTTCAGAGAGGAATTTCATCGCTATTGGAAAGCCCAGTACAATGAATGTCACAGGAAAGATAAAGATAATCAAAGGCCCTACCAGTTTAATCGGGGCCTCCATTGCCTGCTTTTCCGCACGCTGAAAGCGCTCGTTGCGCCGTTGTTCAGACTGCACTCGCAATACGGTTGCCATGCTGGAACCCATTTTTTCCGCCTGAATCATGGAACTGACGAAGCTGGTGACTTCCTTTACATCCAGTCGATCCGCCATGCGCCTGAGCGCTTCAGCACGCGGCAGGCCGGATCGCAGATCACGCAATACAATACCGAATTCATTGCGTAAAGGACTGGGTGGTGCCTTTTCCATCGCCTGGGCCAAAGCCCCCTGCAGGTTGAGACCGGCCTCAACGGCCATGGTAATGAAATCAAGATACACCGGCATGGCCCGTATGACAGCTGACTCCCTGCGTTTGCGCGTATCGCGCAACCAGATGTCCGGTAAAATAAACCCTATGATCAGGGTAAAGAATGCCCAGATGGGTTCTCCATCTTTTACCGCACTGACGAGGATGATGCCGAAGAGAAGACCACCGATGGTGCTGATAATGCGCAAGGCGATAAATTGTTCTGCCGTGAGCAGGTAACTGACGCCGGTATGCTGCAGGCGTTTCTCCACACGCTCCATGAGTTCATAAGGCAGTAATGAACAGAAGAAAAAGCTGATGATCTGTATTATTGGCCAGATAAGCCGCAGGCCAAAGGGCAACGGATCCATGTAGGTGCGATCTTCCTCAGTTACCATCAAACTCAGGTAATGGATCGCCAGCAGCCCGAGCAATACGCACAGTCCGGTGCTTAGCGAGGCGCCATCCAGCAACAGGGAATGTTCTTCAATAACAGCTTGCAGTTTTTCGTTCATCTTTTTTTACACATCAATAGTGGTGATCTTGCGGATCATGATGTATCCCATGGTTTCCATGATGAGAATAATCCCAAGCACTACATAACCGATCGTGGTGGTCCAGAGTTTTTCCATGGACGCAGGTTCCAGGAAATACAACAGGACACCCAGCAGGATGGGCAAACCGGTCATCACGATTCCCTGTAATTTACCCTGTGCAGTAAGACTGTCGATCTTGCCTTCCATCATATGCTTTCGCCGCAGGGTCTCAGCGAGCGATTCCAGGATCTCGGCGAGATTACCACCGATCTCACGGTTGATGCGCAAGGCGGATGTCAGCATGGCAAAGTCCTGTATGGGCATGCGTTTGTCCATGTTGCTGAGCGATTTTTCAAATTCCACCCCGATACGCTGTTCGCGCATGAATAGTTCAAATTCCTGGCTGATCGGTGCGGGTTGTTCCTTGACGAGTCCTTCCAGCGCGATATTCAGACTGGCGCCGGCGCGCATGGCGCCGGATATCATCAACAGGCCGTCAGGCAATTGTTCTTCAAATTTCCGCAAACGCTTTTTGCGCATGGCCCGGTACATGATGCCTGGCAGGATGGCGAGCAGAACGAAAACGCCAATGGTCGTTGGCAGGTCTCCCAGAATAATCCAGGTCAATACAGGAATGATGAAGATGGCAAGAAGATTGATGTAAAACAGGCGTGTTACATCGACAAACATGAACATGTCCGCCATATTGGCGCTGGCACTCTCAGTAAACGTGTCTTTGTAACTTGCCATGAAATTACTGCTTCTGAGAAGAGCGGCGTAAGCGAACATCGTGGCTGACAGAAACACGCCGATAGTAAAGATTATAAATAATGTATCACCGGCAAGTTTAAGCAGCGTTTCCATTATTTCCCGAAGATGCTCATATCCACCGCCAGGCCGCGTTGTCTCAGGTCTTCATAAAATTCGGGTACGCGGCCGGTAGCCTGAAATTGGCCCTTGACCTTGCCATGCTCATCGAAGCCTTCCTGCTGATAACGGAAGATATCCTGCATCTGTACCATATCGCCTTCGGTCCCCGTAATCTCGGTGATATTGACGATCTTTCTGCTTCCGTCACTGAAGCGGGTCTGCTGTACGACAATATCCACGGCGGAGGCGACCTGTTCACGGATTGCCTTGCTCGGCAGTTCCATGCCCGCCATCATCACCATGACTTCAAGGCGCGCAATCAGGTCGCGCGGTGTGTTGGCATGCGCGGTGGTGAGTGAGCCATCGTGACCGGTGTTCATGGCCTGCAG
>JACQHV010000239.1 GCA_016198885.1 Gammaproteobacteria bacterium | reverse complement strand
GTATTAAACAGGGCGTATAGCAAACTGTGCGAAGGTTTCGATGCAGTTTTAGGATCAAGTGAGGATGGTGGCTATTACCTGATCGGTGCGAGAAGTCATAATGCAGCATTATTCATGGATATTAATTGGGCTAGTCATGAAGTCTTTGAGCAAACTCAAAAAAGAATGTCTTTACTCGGCTGGTGCTGGGATGAGCTGAACACGCTGTGGGATGTTGACACGCCTGAGGATCTTGAAAAATTGAGAAACAGCAGGCCCGACTTATTGAGCGGAATTGATTCGGTAATTGCATAGCACTGCCCCTGTGAAAATTGCACCTGAAAATATTTTTATTTAAACTGTAGAAGTTCGGACTTGATCTGACAGTTACCGGTTAGATGGTGGTGACTGTCAGATGAGGTTTAGTGAATAAACTTCTCCTGCCAGATTTGTTTTCCATCCATTAATGTTTCCATCGGCGTACGCCCACAGCACATTTTTCCTTGATGGGTACGTTCATTATTGTAGTAATGAAGCCATTCGTCCAGATTGATTTGTAACGCCGCAATATCCGCATAGACCTGCTTGCGGAAGGTGACCTGATAAAACTCCTGCAAAATGGTCTTATGAAAGCGTTCACAGATGCCATTGGTCTGGGGTGATTGGGTTTTGGTCCGGGTGTGTTCAATCTCATTCAGCGCCAGGTACAACTGGTAATCGTGATGCTCCACCTTGCCACAGTATTCGGTGCCACGGTCGGTGAGGATGCGCAGCAGCGGGAGCTCCTGGCTTTCAAAGAACGGCAGGACTTTATCGTTCAAGAGATCGGCTGCAGTAATGGGCGTCTTGGTGGTATACAGTTTGGCGAACGCCACTTTACTGTAGGTGTCCACAAACGTTTGTTGATAGACCCGGCCCACGCCTTTCAAGGTCCCGACATAAAACGTATCTTGCGAACCCAGATAACCGGGATGGGCGGTTTCAATCTCCCCACAGGCTTCATCGTCGTATTGCTTGCGCTCCAGGGCGGCGACCTGGGCCTCGGTCAGAATGATGCCTTCTTCCGCCACCTTGGCTTCCAGGGCCTTCAGACGTTCTTTAAAATTACCCAGTTGGTGGCGCAGCCAGATACAGCGCACCCCGCTGCCGGAGACAAAGATACCGCGCTTCCGGAGTTCATTACTGGTACGGGCCTGCCCATGGGCCGGGAATTCCAGGGCATAGTCAACCACAGCCGCTTCGGTCTGTTCATCAATACGGTTTTTGAGATTGGGTTTGCGCCGGGTCTGTTCAAACAAGGCGTCCACCCCGCCTTCTTCCACCGCAGTCTTGTACCGATAGAAGGTGTCTCGCGATAAGCCCATGACCTGACAGGCTTTAGAGACATTCCCCAGTTCCTCCGCCAGGTTTAACAACCCGACCTTGTGCTTAATGATTTTCTCGTTAGTATTCAACATGAGGGTTACCTCTTTATGGTTATGATTGAAAGTTTGCACTTCCATCACAACCGGTAACCCTCACTTTTTCAAGTGCGGTGTCAGATCAAATCGTGACTTCTACATTTAAACCCATCACAGGCTGATCCAACAATTTACACTCATCTCCTTAACGAGGGTTGCATTCGATCGAGTTTTTGGACAGTACGCGCTTGAAGTACGCCGGTTCTATTAATGGAGACTACGTGATTCGGACTTCTCAAACCTCACGTATCGACTTGTATATGACTTTAGTAGCAGCTGAGGGCTCAACCCCCAGACTCGCCACCATTACCCGGTAACATTGCCGATAGACCTCAACAGCATCGCCCCTGCGATCAAGTTGTTCATAACAATGCATTAGACGTTGATAAAACTGTTCAGCCAGCAAATCAACCTCAAGGCCACGCCGGTACCATTCCACTGCATGTTCCCATTGTTGTTTCCTTTCAAGCATTTGACCAAACTTTTCCAGACAATGTAAAAACTTGTTGCGTAATTTCTCCCGCAGGGGAATTGCCCAGTGAGCATCAAGGTCGTCAGCCAGAAAATGTCCTTTATATAATGACAGAACCTTTTCTATTATTTGACCATGTTCTTCAGTCAGCGATTCAGTTGCAACACGCTCCACCTTGTTCAGCATATACTCAAAGGCCCAGACATCGGTCCAGACCCGCTTCGGATCGAGACTTAAACGGCCTTCTTTAAGTTGTATAACATCCTCCCCCAGTAACTTACGGACACGATGCAGGGTAGTAGTTAATGTATTATGTCCGGCATCACCTTCGACATCCGGCCACAATGCTTCAATTATTTTCTGTTCTGGCACATCCTGCCCACCGAAGGCAATCAATGCCCTGATAAGATAAACCGGTTTTTTTTGGGTCTTCCGGCCAAACTCGACAGGTTTATCGTTTTTATTCAGTTCACAATGACCCAGACATTTGATCCTGACCTGCCAGGGCCAGTTATCAAGTTGATATGGCGGTTCGAGAGGGACAATATTTAATTTGCTGATGATACGTCTGACATAATCCGTTTCTATATCTTCTTTCAATGCCCTGATGCAAATTTCAGATACCATCTCAGGGAGCCAGTAGGCAAAAGTGATAAATCCCTTTTTACGCCCGATCGCCAGGGATTCTTTTAAAAATTCAATTCCTGCGCGCCGGTCATGTTCCCTGAAAGCCCAATAGGCCAGATCCAGTAAGCACCTGAATATAATAGAAGGCAGCCGGCAAGTTTGACCGATGTGCAGGGCGGTATTTATTTCCTGTTTTCCTTCATTGACCTGCCCCGTACTTCTTAATGCCGTCGACAAGGCAATGCGCGCCAGGGCCTCAAAAAAGGGTGTTCCCGACTCTATGGCACTCTCTAAAGCGAGTTCGCTGGATTGCCTCGCGGCAACAAAGTCGTGATTAAGTACATGGTACCAGCTTTCCACATAATGATAATAAGCGGAGCGATAGCCCACTGGGCTGCCCTGTAGCCGCTCATGCAAATCACGGGCGGTTGCTAGGTCGCCATTAATCAACGCCCCGGACATGCCTTGGGAAATTATTATTTCATCCCAAATATGTACCCCGGTGTTCATCGCCAATTCGATGCCCTTATACGCCGACTCGACTGACTTCGCGGATTCGCCAATCCTCCAGTTGATAAAGGAATCCGTTAAATACGCGGTCAGGCGGGTTACCGTTGACATTTTATCTTCAGGCACCGACCGTTTTAATGTATTAAAGATTTGGATGGCTTCCGTGTTATTCCCCACGATCATGTCATGTGCGGCGGTATATGCACCGATCTCCGCAAACAGGGCCGGGTCAGTGACGTCAGGCCATATTCCAATCAGCCGCTTACGCCATTCCTCCCGCCTGGGATGGGCAGGCATCCTCCAGACCATGGCCATGTGCATACATTTTATAACACGCACCTCGATATCCACGCTGGGGAAATCCGGATACTCCTCTATCAGTTCATCAAGGACGCCTAGCCAGTAATCCAGTTGTTTGACTTCCGCTTGACTGCCCATGCGGCTGGCCTCAACGGCAGCAGCCCACGTCAGATAGATACCTGTTGAATCCTGACTCTTTCTGAAAAGCGCAAAGGCCTTCCGTAGATGCAGCAGGCTTGCATCCGGATCAAACGGAAAGACGGCAGTACCGTACCAGTACAATAACCACGGGTCGTTGTCCATAAACTCCGCCGGTATTTTATTCATCCAGTCCGTCAGTGTTTTATGTCTGCCCTGCTTTAATAAATCTTCAGCTGTCTTCCCAATCAGCTTTGCCAGTTTTTCCCAGTCAGCCACTTCCATCAGAAGTTGAACAGCGGCCTCAACCTGGTTGTTCTGCTCCAATATCTCTGCAGCATTCCATTTTGCAACCGTCAGTTCAACATTGCTCAATGAACCTTCCGCCTGGGCGAGTAAAAAATCACGGAACAAGGGATGATATTCATAGACGGGATTGCGGCCGTCATGTTTATATGTGAAATAATTTTTGATTAAAAGATTGTTTAATATTTTTAATGTGTCACTGATTCCTGTGAGTTGTGATGCCATGCCTGAACTGAATTTTGGCATTAACGATGTCTTGACAAGAAATTTACTGGCGTCCTCATCTGCATTTTCCAATACCTCTCCGGCGAAATAATCAAACAGGGTTTTTGGATTGAACTGGGTGTCTTCTTTTACCACATATTCGCCAAGGTGTGTTTGTTCAAGCAGCAGGATCAATCCGGCGACCCATCCCCGTGTTCTGGCATATAAATCTTCAACAGAGAGTTCAGACCTGCCTTTGAGCATGAGTATATTTTTCAGTTCCTCTTCTGTTAATCTGATATCCTCCCATTGCAACTGTTTGATCTGATGATTGGCGCGTAATCTGGCAAACTTTGGCGGGATTTCGGCACGACTCATGACGAATATCCTGCCACGATCAGGCAACTCTTCCAGACCGGTTACCATCGCAGAATGCAGTTCGGAATGATCACCGGCTTCCTGATAGTTATCGAAAACAAGTACAAATTTATTTTCAAAAATGTCATAGAGTTCCCGAAAGAAATTTCGGGTAAAAGTCGGGATCCCAAGCTGGTATTCCGGGGTTAACAAAGGGGGTTGTTTACGTTTTCGTGGGTTGGCTTTCCTGACTGCAAGGCTCAGATAATAAAAAAATGTGGAAATATCCGCATCGCCCTTGTCAATTTGATACCAGAGAGTTGTGCAATTACGTGCCTCAAGGTAACTGCTGATCAGGGTC
Source organism: Gammaproteobacteria bacterium (assembly GCA_016198885.1). GTDB lineage: Bacteria > Pseudomonadota > Gammaproteobacteria > Eutrophobiales > Eutrophobiaceae > JAENIZ01. Next base: position 6 of record JACQHV010000239.1, on the reverse strand, counting down.
GTCTTG
>JACQHV010000025.1 GCA_016198885.1 Gammaproteobacteria bacterium | reverse complement strand
TCCCGTTGCTGGCTGCCTTTGATTCCGCCACACAACAATAAAACGACTGTATTATTTTCTGTAATACCGTAGTAAACACGATATCCGGGACCATAGAAGATCCGTAACTCATTAATACCGTCACCGACCGGTGCATGATCACCCATGTTTCCCAGTGATACCCTGTCCAGACGTGTACGGATCCTTGCCCGTGCCCGGATATCACGAAGATTATTGAGCCATTCACTGAACGGGCTACGGCCATCTTCGGTGAGATACTCCCTTATCTGATAGTGCTCCTGCATAAGACAAGTGTAGCTTATAAACTACATTATGCAAGCGCCGGGGTAATCTAATGGAAGCGATTGGTGAACAGGGAATAGTACTGAGGATGGGGCGGTGATCAGGCTACGTCCTGCACTTCAAATTTCTGCAAGCTGTTTCAGTATTTCCGGATTTTTATCAACCAGCAAAAGCAATGCCTTGGCCTGATCATTCGGTTCTGATATTCCCTGCTCCCATTTTTCCAGTGTACGGGGTTGCACCCTGAGAAAATGCGCAAATAACGGGCGTGAACAGGATAACCTTTTCCTGACCGCCCTGATTTGTCCGGGTGTCAGATCCGGCAAAGGTTTACTTTCGACCTTGTGCGTGCGCAGAGTCAGCTTGCCGGCATCATGTTTACGCATTTCTTTTATCCCTTTTGCCAACTCATCCGCCAGATTACGTTTACGCTTGCTCATTCTTCCAAACCTCAACCAGTTGTTTCAGAGTTTTCTTTTCTCCAGAAGTTAAATCTGTAACTTCACCCTTATAATAGATAGGCAGCAGATATATCCTGTCCTTCTCCGCGTACCAGTAATAAATAATCCTTACACCCGATCTCTTTCCTTTGCCCTTACCCGGGTAACGGTAACGGATTTTACGCAGCCCACCTGTCCCAGGAATAACATCGCCAGCCTTTGGATTTGTTGCAAGCTCATTCTGTAATGCACCATATTCCTCATCATATAAATACTCATCGAGCAGACTGGAGAACAGACTTGATTCAACAAAAATCATATGCCTCCTTGCTATATATTCCCTGTTTTTATGTCTACGCTATTTGGGTATATTTTGCAAGAGGGACTGCCCGGCAAAGGAAAAATTCACCGGATAGAAAAATTATCAAATGTCATGTATTCGAGCGCTTTAGTTTCTACATCAAGCACCCGTGCCATTTTCGGGCCTCTTTTGAGCCATTCAAATAATTGCTTTACCTGTTTCTCTTCACCACAGACCATGACCTAGGCCTTGCCAAGGACTTTACTGCATACCCGAAAACTCCGCTGTCAGCGGACTTTCCGGCATGACAGAAGTGAACAGACTTATTCAGAGTTTCTCTGGATATACCTTATAGGGTATATTTATAATTTATACCCTATGGGGTATATTGTATAATTATACCTTATGGGGTATAATCTAAAAATATACACTATGAGGATTTATTTATGGAAAACAGTATTTATACCGCGGGTCAACTGGGCAAAGTTTTAAGGGGCCGCCGTAAATCGTTGAAGCTGTCGCAAACTGCGGCGGCAAAAATTGTAGGCCTGTTACCCAAAACAATCTCGGGGTTGGAAACAACACCGGAGCGCAGTAGTGTGGAGAGTCTGTTCAAACTCTTGTCGGCGCTGGAACTGGAACTTGTGCTGCGGCCCAAACCTTTTGTCAAAGGCAAAGAAAGCAGAAGTAAATGGTGATCTGAAAAAGGAATAACCCGTGGGCCGAAAATCAAAAACACGCCACCTGAATATCTGGATGAATGGTGCAATAGTGGGTAATTGGAACATTACATCACAAGGAAAGCATGAGTTTCGATATGATGAAAAATGGCTTGCGCATGAATTGACGCGGCCAATTTCGCTTTCCATGCCGTTACAACCGCCGGATGTACCTTATAAAGGTGAAGTTGTTGAATCCTGGTTTGATAATCTGTTGCCGGACAGCGAGACCATACGAAAACGGATCCAGGCAAGGTTTGGTAATGCATCATCATCGGTTTTTGATCTGTTAAGTGAAGTCGGGCGTGATTGCGTCGGCGCGATACAGATCTTGCCCTCTGATCAGGAACCCAAAAATATCTATTCAATTGAAGGCAGGCCATTACCAGAAAGCGATATTGCCGACAGATTACGCGCTACGGTTTCCACTCCTGTATTAGGACAGAAAAACGAAGATGAATTCCGGATTTCCATAGCCGGAGCACAAGAAAAAACTGCATTTCTATTACACAAAGGTAAATGGCATATTCCGGTTAATGCCACACCGACTACTCATATTTTCAAATTGCCGTTGAGCCGGGTTGGGACTGCGCAAATAGATCTGTCCACATCCATAGAAAATGAATGGCTTTGTCTGCAAATTCTGGAGGCGTTTGGACTTGAGACTGCGAAAAGTAAATTGATGCAGTTTGAGGATCAGCGTGTACTGGTGGTGGAGCGTTTCGACAGGGCACTTGCGGAGGATTCCAAATGGTGGATGAGAATACTCCAGGAAGATTTCTGTCAGGTCACCGGCACTCCACCGGGCAACAAATACGAAGCAGATGGCGGACCGGGTATGGAAACTATTATGTCGGTTCTGATGGGATCACAAAATGCACAGACAGACAGAAGAATTTTTTTTAAATCTCAAATCATCTCCTGGATGTTATGTGCGATTGATAGTCATGCTAAAAACTTCAGCATATTCATCAAGCCACAAGGCAGATTCACTTTAACACCACTCTATGATGTAATTTCAGCTTATCCCATTCTAGGTCATAGGAAAAATCAACTCGCTCAGGAAAAAGCAAAGATGGCAATGGCTGTTACCGGAAAAAACCATCATTATCACTGGTCCAAGATATCAAGACATCATTGGGAATTAACTGCAGAGCTTTGTAACTTTAAAAGCGATATTAATACTTTAATTGAAGAACTTGTTGTTCAAACCCCAAAAGTTATAGATGATATTTCAAAACGCTTGCCAAACAAATTTCCTGCTACTGTATCGGATCCAATATTAAACGGGCTCAAAAAAGCATGTGATAAATTGTCATAAAAGCACTTAATTAAGTACCTGTAAATTGAATTCAATTAAATTATTCAGAATGCATGACTTCACCGTACCGAAAACCGATCAAACTCCTGATATTCCAGTACCTCAATTTCAACATCCAGCACGCGCGCCATCTCCGGTCCGACCTTTAACCATTCATACAGGTGATCCAGTTTTTCCTTATCACCACAGGCAAATACTTCAACCCGGCCATCGGCAAGATTACGCACCCAGCCCGTGACACCAAACAGTGCAGCCTGTTCACGCGTCTCCATGCGGAAACAGACCCCCTGTACCCGGCCGGAAACGTAGCAATGTATGGTTTGTTTCATAGGAAAATAGTATATTTAATAGCACTGTTGGGGGACAAGACCGCCGCCTGCAAGGGCTGCGGTACTTATAATTTTCCAGGGACATCACAACTACTTCAATCCTCTTTAAATGGGGATTCGGGCATCTTTACCGGGGGGACAAGATGGCGGTCCAACTTCATCAATTACCCATGCACGGGCAGGAGATTGAAACCCGCCCCATGTATGTTGAGGAATGGCTGGATTCACTGCCTTATATTGATTTTCAAAACACCAGCCGGCTGATGCGTGAAGCCATTGATGCAACCAATCAGATGTCAATGAAATTTCCGCAGCGTCTGGAGTTAATCAGTCTGTATAACCGGCCTTACCAATATTACCTGGACTCCCAGATCCGGGCCGGCGCGCACCATACCCTGCAGAGCATCCAGACCATGCAGGATCAGCTTGAGAACATGAAGCACCTTGCGGTCGGAATGGCACGCGGAAGCAGGCGGGCCGTTGATGAGGCCCTGAGCCACAAGAGTTTGTGGGGGCAGAATAAATTCCCCCTGCAGGCCATCCTGATGGCCATGAACTATATATCACATGCACTGATCTTCAGTTTTCTTGAGTATGCCCCCATTCCTAAAAATGTCTGGCAGGAACTGAATTTTCTTTACCAGTTTGCAGAAGGCACCAACCAGCACAAGACCCCGATCAAACCGTTTAGTATCAGCAAGAAAGTCATCCCTGTATCCATTGAACATGCCTATAAACAGATCGTACTGGCATCGCTCGCCGATCCCAATCATCTGCCCTTTGGTGCGATCTGGGAGATTTACGATCAACTTAACACCTGGGCAGAGCATGCAGAGATACGGCCGTTTGCACAGGTTGATAATCCTTCAGGTTACTTTGTGGTTTGTTTGAACAGCGATTTTCGTCCGGTTTCATATGAAAAGTTTGATAAAGACAAAGCCACTGAACATCACCGGTTGATTGATGCGAATACATTGAGGACCATCGTACAAAAACACCTGGACAAGCCCGACTCAAAGGATGACCAGGATGGATCTCTTGTGCTTTCCCCCTATTACGTAAAATCTTTACTCGGGATCATGCACAAGGTGTGGGGATTGCCTACCAAACGGTATTTCCCGCGCCAACCAGGTAAAGGCAGTTTAAATCTGACACATGGATTAAATTCGACTTATTTTCATATCAATCACCAGCGGGATTTCATCAACCAAAGCCCCCATGAAAGTGACATCTCTGTTGATAATCAACGTAATGATGACAGCGACAAGACAGTGCGTTACACACTGGAAACATGGAATCTGGTCAATACAAGCGCAGGCGGTATTGCAATAATACGGGACAGCAAACCCGGTAATGGAATCCGGGTTGGTGATCTGGTTGGATTCAGTATGAATGGAGCGGGCAAATCGCAAAATGAGTGGAAGATCGGATCATTGCGCTGGTTATTGATCAGCCAGAACAAAATCTATAAGGCCGGGATACAAACCATCGCCAACAGGATTTATCCCGCGGCAATCCGTGTGAGCAACGGTAGCGAATCCGATGGCGAATTCAAGCGCGCCTTTCTGACGGGGAATCCGGCGCAGGAAAAAGAGCTATCCATCGTAACCGGTAAGGGCCTTTATGCAGCGGACGGGGAATTCGAGATCGACTTTAATAATAAACAATACAGAGTAAGTGCAGACAGGCTGATTGAATCAACCGTTGGTTTCGATCAATTCAACTGTAAGGCGAGTGACTGGTGATTAGTGATTGGTGATTGGTAACTAATCACTACTCACCATTCACCATTCACCAATCTCTGCCTTTCCTGCCGAAAGACCGACAGACTATAGGCAATCTGTGCGCCCAGTAGGACAATCAGCCAGGAAAGATAGATCCAGACAAGAAACATGGGTATGACTGCAAGCGCGCCATAGATCATTTCATAAGCCGGTACAGCTCTGACATAAATTCCGAACATGTATTTGGCGGCTTCAAACATCAAAGCCGCAGTTACACCGCCAATAACGGCGTTACGACGATTGACATAACAATTGGGAACAAGAATATATAACAGGGTAAATGCGATGCTTGTTGTAAAGAACGGCATGAATACAAGCAATCTGGCCTTGAACTGCAATGTCACATCTACAGTATCAACAACGGGCAGCGTAAGCAGATAGGATGTTGAATAAAAACCGGTCCCTATTAATACGGGCCCCAGCGTCAGGATTGCCAGATAAATAAAAAACCTGACAACAGGTTTTCGTTTCCTGACAACTTTCCAGATATGGTTCAGGGCGCTGTCGATTGTTGCCATCAGCAAAAGTGCAATCACTACTAAAATAATGATCCCGGTTGTCGTCAATTGCGATGCCTTGACGGAAAAACTGATCAGATATTCCCGAACTGTCTGACCGAACGCAGGGACAAAATTACTGAATACAAATTCCTGCAAAATCTCACTGATATCCTTGAACACCGGCAAATGGCTGAAGAAACTGAACATCACGCCGACCAGTGGAACTATGGACAGGAGTGTTGTATAGGCAAGTGAAGACGCGGTCTGCAGTCCGCGTTCGGCCAGAAATTGCCGGAACAAATACCTGGTGAAATCAAAAAACCAGAATATTGCTGAGTGGATTAATGTTAAAGTTCTTATCTTCACATCCATAAATCCCGTAAATTTTCCGTAACCATTATATCTTTAGTTGGTAGTGGCTCAGTTTGCTCCATGTTTCTTTTTACCTGCCTATTGTCATTTCGAACCCGGTACAGAACCAAAGGTAACGGAGCTTGCGAGAAATCCGCTGTAGGCGTCCCGAACAGAGTGTGGATCTTATGGAGATCTCTCCCTATGGTCGAGAAAAGGATTCCTCGTCACTGACGCTCCCCGGAATGACAAACTGAGCTGTTACTCTTCAGTTAATTGCTTCCCATATTACTGCCACAGCAGTTAGAATTTGTATTATTTACAATAATTGAGACATGTCATGCGTGTCACCATATACCACAATCCACGCTGTTCAAAATCAAGACAAACACTGGAATTATTACGATCACTGGGCATCGAGCCGGAGATCATCGAATACCTGAATACTCCACCGGATAAGATAACACTGAAAAAAATATTGCGGTTGCTCAAACTCACACCACGGGAATTGATGCGCAAAAAAGAGGGCGCATACAAAAAAGCAAGACTTGATGATGAAACCCTGAGTACCGATGCATTGATTTCTGCCATGTTAAAACATCCTGTGCTGATTGAACGTCCCATCGTGCTTGCGAATGGCAAGGCGGTGATTGGCCGGCCGCCTGAAAACGTTCTGGAGATACTTTAGGTATGCCTGAAATACTTGTTCTCTATTACAGCCGCTTCGGGAACGTTGCCAAAATGGCACAGCAGATTGCCCACGGTGTTGAATCAGTTGCAGGTTGCACGGCGCGGTTGCGTACCGTCCCGCCGGTCTCAACAGTGTGTGAAAAGAGCGAAGATGAAATACCCGAGACCGGTCCTCCCTATGTTTCCCATGAGGACCTTGTTGAATGTGCCGCCCTTGCGTTGGGCAGCCCGACACGTTTTGGAAATATGGCGGCACCGCTGAAATATTTTCTCGACAGCACCGGTGATATCTGGTTATCAGGCAAACTCATCGGCAAACCCGCCGCCGTTTTTACTTCCACCACAAGTCTTCATGGCGGACAGGAAACTACCTTGTTGTCCATGATGCTGCCACTGTTACATCACGGCATGATGATCGTTGGCATACCCTATGACGTGCCGGAACTGATGAATACAAAAAGTGGTGGCACTCCTTACGGCCCAAGCCACACCGCAGGACAAAAAAGTGATCAGGAACTAACTACAGATGAAAAACAATTATGTATTTCTCTGGGTAAACGGCTGGCGGAGACGGCGCTTGACCTGGAAAGAGGGAGAAAGACGTAACACATCTTACAAAATACAATTTCATTCCGAACCCTGTCCTAGTGAATACTAGGGAGCTGGTGAGGAATTCCGGTTTACGCAATTTTTTGTTTTCTGAACAGCTGGATTTCTCCCTGCGGTCGCAATGACAGATTTACTTCTCATTGAGCATGGATTTCACAAACGGGATTGTAAGTTTTCGCTGTTCAGCAAGTGTCGCTCTCTCAAGTTCATCCAGTAATGTGATCAGACTCGGCAGGTCGCGTCTGACCCGCTTGACCAGATATTCAGCGACTTCCTTCGGAAGTTCAAATGCCCGCGCGTTGGCCCTGAGGCGTAATAAATTCATCTTGTCGTAGTCATCAAGCGGCTTGAGATGATAAACAAGATCCCAGGCCATGCGTGATTTGAGATCCTTTAACTCAAAACCGATTGCCTGCGGACTGGTATGCGCAACCATCAGTATGGAACAACCTTTATCGCGCATGCGATTATATAAATGCAACAATGGCTGTTCCCATTCCAGGCGTCCTGCGATCCTGTCAATATCGTCCATGCATATGAGATCCATCGTATCCAGGCCTTCCAGCAGTTGCGTGTCCAGATCAACATGCTGGGCGAGTGGAATATATGCAACATTGCAATTATTTTCACCGGCAGATTTACAAGCGGCTTGCAGGAGATGGGTCTTGCCGCTTCCGGGCGGACCCCAGAGATAGATATTTGCACGGTCCGTCCCGGCCGCAATGCGTTTAATCTTCTGACAGGCTTCGCTGTTCTCTCCCGGCAGAAACAGATTGAAATCAAGTCTTTCTTTCTGGCCTATCGCAAGCGGGATCTGGCCTCGTACAGAGGCGATACGGTTCATGGCGTGTAAAAACTGCTCTGCAGATAGTGACTACGAAGATGGCGCAACAACACAACAATAACCGCAGCGACAGGTAATGCCAGCAGCACTCCAAAAAATCCGAATAGCTGCCCGCCCGCCATCACAGCAAAGATCACGGCGACCGGATGCAAACCGATCCGGTCCCCTACCAGCCACGGAGATAAAACCATACCTTCAATCATCTGTCCGATCCCGAATACCAATATGACATACACCAGATGAATAACATCGTTGAATTGCACCAGAGCGGCGATTGCTGCAGCGGATATGCCGACGATAAACCCGAGGTAGGGTACAAAACTTACCAGCCCCGCCAGCATACCGATCAGCAACGCGACCTCGAGTCCGGCAAGCCATAGCCCTATGGAATAGATGATGCCCTGTCCCAGCATGACCAGCAGCTGACCGCGCAGAAATTCTGCCAGAACATCATCACAATCACGGGCGAGCCGGGTAACCAGCTGTGAATATTGACTGGGTATGAGCTCATGAATCTTGTTAACCAGGATATCCCAGTCCCTGAGCAGATAAAATGTGACGACCGGGATCAGAAGCAGATAAGCCAGCCATCCCAATAACACCTGACCGGACTGCGTTATCTTTGTGATTA
>JACQHV010000232.1 GCA_016198885.1 Gammaproteobacteria bacterium | reverse complement strand
GAGCGGGCGTATGATATTTATTCGCGGTTATTAAAAGAGCGTGTGGTATTTCTGGTTGGACCAATTGAAGATAATGTGGCCAATCTGATTGTCGCGCAATTATTGTTTCTGGAATCTGAAAACCCGGATAAAGACATTCATCTATATATTAATTCACCCGGAGGAGATGTTTCCTCCGGCCTGGCAATTTACGATACCATGCAATTTATCAAACCCGCCGTGAGTACCATGTGTGTAGGACAGGCGGCGAGCATGGGTGCATTGTTACTGGCGGGCGGTGCTGCGGGTAAACGTTTCTGTCTGCCTCATTCGCGCGTGATGATTCACCAACCCCTGGGCGGTTTCCAGGGACAGGCGACGGACATCGATATTCATGCACGTGAAATCCTAAAAGCCCGGGAACGATTAAACCAGATTTTTTCGTTACATACAGGTAAACCACTGGAAAAGATCAAACAAGACACTGAAAGGGATCATTTTTTGAGTTCGGAAGAGGCGAAAGAGTACGGATTGATTGATTCAGTATTGACCGAACGGGCCAAGCTATCTGATGCTGAATCAGGATCAACCTAGGATGGGATGTTTTCAGGTAAACTCACGAACCAGAGAGGTGGCTTATGAGCGATAATAAGCAGGGTAAAAACAGCGATGGTGATCGTCTGCTCTACTGCTCATTTTGCGGCAAAAGCCAACATGAAGTACGCAAACTGATCGCGGGTCCCTCAGTCTTTATTTGTGATGAATGTGTAGAGCTTTGCAACGATATCATCAGGGAAGAAATCCAGGAGAAACCCGTCGCGGGAAGCGGTAGTAAATTACCCACTCCACATGAAATAAAAAGGATCCTGGATGAATATGTTGTCGGTCAGATAATTGCTAAAAAGATCCTGTCTGTTGCAGTTTATAATCATTACAAGCGGCTTGACCATGGCATCAAAAAATCAGATGTTGAACTGGCCAAGAGCAATGTTCTGCTGATTGGTCCAACCGGCAGCGGAAAAACACTGCTGGCAGAAACCCTGGCGCGACTCCTGAATGTGCCATTTACCATTGCTGATGCCACAACACTGACTGAAGCGGGCTATGTCGGTGAAGATGTTGAAAACATCATCCAGAAGTTATTGCAAAAATGCGATTACGATGTAGAGAAGGCGCAAACGGGCATAGTGTATATTGACGAGATCGACAAGATTTCTCGTAAATCTGACAATCCTTCAATTACACGTGATGTTTCCGGCGAAGGTGTGCAACAGGCACTGCTCAAACTTATAGAGGGCACAATCGCTTCAGTTCCGCCACAAGGTGGGCGCAAACATCCCCAGCAGGAGTTTTTACAGGTTAATACCAGCAATATTCTGTTTATCTGTGGTGGTGCATTCGGCGGACTGGACAAGATCATCCGTGAACGCTCTGAGAAAACAGGGATTGGTTTTTCTGCGGATGTGAAAAGTCTGAGTGATAAAAAGAGTATGAGTCAGTTGTTACAGACGGTGGAGCCCGAGGATCTGATTAAATACGGCTTGATTCCCGAATTTGTCGGGCGTCTGCCGGTTGTCGCAACACTTGATGAACTGGATGAAGATCAACTGGTACAGATTCTGCTTGAACCCAAAAATGCGATTACCAAGCAATATGCCAGATTGTTCGAAATGGAAGGCTGTGAAATTGAATTTCGCAAAGATGCATTGCGTGCTGTAGCCCGTTATGCAATGGAACGCAAGACGGGGGCGCGTGGATTACGTTCGATATTGGAAAATGTGTTGCTGGATACTATGTATGATTTACCGTCCCTTGAGAATGTATCCAAGATTGTTGTTGATGAGGCTGTAATCACCAGCGATTCCAGGCCTTTAATGATTTATGAAGGTGCAGATATGCCAAAGGTTGCAGTGGACTGATTAGCAGTAATCATTGCTTGCAGCTATTGTTCAGTCTTTATGATATTTTACAGTGCAGGCTCAACGACTTGAAACAGAGTCCTGTGGCCCCAATATTCTTTAAGTAGTCCCTAAACTGATTCTGGGAGATCTGAATGCCAGAAGAGAAAGCAACCCTTATTTCCACAGATGCATCGATTTATCCAGCCCTGCCATTACGTGACGTGGTTGTGTATCCGCATATGGTTATTCCACTCTTTGTGGGCAGGGAAAAATCTGTTCGCGCCCTGGATCGGGCAATGGAGAGTAACAAGCAGATTCTCCTAGTTGCCCAGAAGAGCGCCGCCGATGATGAACCAGGCATAGAAGATGTTTACACTGTTGGTACGCTGTCAAATATTCTGCAATTACTTAAATTGCCAGACGGAACAATCAAGGTTTTGGTTGAAGGTAATTCCCGGGCCAAGATAATTAAATTTATCGATTCAGAGAACTATTTTTCCGCCTCTGCGGAATTACTGGAGACCGCATATAAGGATGATCGTGAATTGGAAGCACTGAGCCGCTCAGCAGTTAACCAGTTCGATCAATACGTAAAGCTCAATAAAAAAGTCCCCCCTGAATTATTGACATCACTTATTGGTATAGATGATCCAAGTCGTCTGGCAGATACAATTGCCGCTCACATGTCAATCAAGATAGAAGAAAAGCAGGTAGTTCTGGAGACTGTTAATATCAATGAGAGGCTGGAGTACCTCATCGGTCTGATGGAATCCGAGATTGAGCTGCTCCAGGTTGAAAAGCGAATCCGCGGTCGCGTTAAATCTCAAATTGAAAAGAGCCAGCGTGAATATTATCTGAAAGAACAAATGAAGGCCATTCAGAAAGAACTTGGTGACATGGATGAAGTTCCAAATGAAATTGAAGAACTTTCCAGCAAGATTGAGAAAGCCGGAATGCCGAAAGAGGCCAAGTCCAAGGCAACATCTGAACTGAACAAGCTCAAACTTATGTCTCCGATGTCTGCCGAGGCGACTGTGGTCAGGAATTATGTGGACTGGCTGGTAAATGTACCGTGGAAAAACCGCAGCAAGATCAGTCGAAATATTGAAAAGGCTGAGAAGATACTGGAAGAAGATCACTATGGTCTGGAGAAAGTCAAGGAACGGATCCTTGAATATCTGGCAGTACAGCACAGGGTACGCAAGATGAAAGGGCCTATTCTGTGTCTGGTGGGGCCTCCCGGCGTTGGTAAAACTTCGCTCGGCCGGTCGATTGCAAGGGCCACTAATCGTAAATTTGTGCGTATGTCACTTGGTGGAATCCGTGATGAAGCGGAGATACGTGGACATCGCAGGACTTATATTGGATCTATGCCCGGTAAAATTATCCAGAGCATGGCCAAGGTAGGTAAAAAGAATCCTCTATTTTTACTTGACGAGGTCGACAAGATGGCCATGGATTTCAGGGGTGATCCGGCATCTGCCCTGCTCGAGGTTCTGGATCCCGAACAGAATCACACCTTCAATGATCATTATCTTGAGGTGGATTATGATCTGTCAGAGGTAATGTTTGTAACCACAGCGAACAGTCTTAATATTCCTGCACCCTTACTTGATCGCATGGAAGTCATCCGTATTTCCGGTTATACGGAAGATGAGAAGGTAAATATTGCAACCAAATACTTGATCCCCAAGCAACGCGAGCATAATGGATTAAAGCCCGATGAGATTGTTATCAGCGAGGCAACCATACGCGATATTATCCGCTATTACACACGCGAGGCCGGCGTACGAAACGTTGAACGCGAAATAGCAAATATCTGTCGCAAGGTGGTTAAACAGATTCTTCTTAAGGCTACCAAGGGCCGTGCCAAAATTACACCTGCAAGATTGGAAAAACTCATCGGGGTCAAGCGTTTTCGTTACGGCCGCGCAGAGGAGGAAGACAGGGTGGGCCAGGTTACCGGACTTGCCTGGACTGAGGTCGGGGGTGATTTGCTCACCATTGAGGCAGCGGTTGTTTCCGGCAAGGGCGAGGCAAAATATACCGGTCAATTAGGTGATGTCATGAAGGAATCCATCGAGGCTGCCAGGACAGTAGTCAGGAGCCGCAGTGATATCCTTGGTATTAAACCGGAATTTTACAAGGAACATGATTTTCACATCCATGTGCCGGAAGGTGCAACACCTAAAGATGGACCGAGTGCCGGTGTTGCCATGTGTACAGCATTGGTGTCTGCATTGACAGGCATCCCGGTGCATTCAAATGTTGCCATGACCGGTGAAATTACCTTGCGCGGTGAAATTCTGCCCATCGGCGGCCTTAAGGAAAAACTATTGGCTGCACTGCGGGGTGGAATTGAAACTGTTCTGATTCCTTCTGAGAATGAGCGAGAACTTACTGAAATTTCAAAGAATATAAAACAAAATCTGGATATTCGCCCGGTACGGTGGATAGATGAAGTGTTGGAAGTTGCCCTGCAAAGGATGCCAGCTCCATTACCAGGCAAAAAAG
>JACQHV010000229.1 GCA_016198885.1 Gammaproteobacteria bacterium | reverse complement strand
CTGATCCATGATCGCATGACCGAAACTGTCGTCTACAATTTCGATCATGCAGAGGCCCTTTTTCAGGAGATGCAACCCGGTGTACTGACAACAATCGATATAATGCAAAAAGGTCAGGCTGCCCTGATCGAGGCCAATATGACCATGGGCCTGGCACTGTCTGACGAAGAGATTGCATATTTGTTCGAAAACTTTCAGACACTGAACCGAAATCCCACTGATGTTGAACTCATGATGTTTGCCCAGGCCAATTCCGAACATTGCCGTCACAAGATCTTTAACGCCGAATGGTGGATCAATAATCAAAAGATGGAGCAATCTTTATTTGACATGATCCGTAAAACACATGTCTGCAACCCGGGACGTATCCTGTCTGCCTATAACGATAATGCCGCTGTCTCAAGCGGTTATACAGCAACACGATTTTTCCCAAACCCCGAAAATCATTATTATCAGTCATACAAGGAAGACGTACACATTCTGATGAAGGTGGAAACCCATAATCATCCCACAGCTATCTCACCCTATCCCGGCGCGTCAACCGGAGCAGGTGGTGAAATCAGGGATGAAGCAGCGACCGGGCGTGGTGCAAAACCCAAGGCGGGTTTGACCGGTTTCTCGGTATCCAATCTCAATATTCCGGGCTTCCGGCAACCCTGGGAAGAAAACAATGGTAAACCTGATCGGATTGTCTCGGCGCTGGATATCATGCTGGAAGGACCGATAGGCGGGGCCTCCTTTAATAATGAGTTCGGCAGACCTGCACTTTGCGGTTATTTCCGCACCTATGAACAGACAGGACGGAATGGCATCGTCCACGGTTACCATAAACCGATCATGCTTGCCGGTGGCTATGGCATGATCCGCACGCAGCATGTCCGCAAAGAGATTATTCCTCCAAAGGCAAAGCTGATTGTACTGGGTGGTCCGGCCATGTTGATCGGACTTGGGGGCGGCGCCGCATCATCAATGGCCTCAGGCAAAAGTGATGCATCACTGGACTTTGCCTCGGTACAGCGTGACAACGCAGAGATGCAGCGACGCTGCCAGGAAGTCATCGATGCATGTTGTGCCCTGGGTGAAACTAATCCAATCATCTCAATACACGATGTCGGTGCAGGCGGCCTGTCCAATGCCTTGCCGGAAATGGTCAGTACAAGTCAGCGCGGTGCCTATTTTGAACTACGCAATATTCCGAATGCAGAACCGGGGATGTCACCCATGGAGATCTGGTGTAATGAGGCGCAGGAACGTTATGTTCTCGCCATTAAACCTGAATCGCTTGATGTTTTCAGCCGGTTATGTGCGCGTGAACGCGCCCCGTTTGCCCTGCTGGGTGAATCAGCGAATGATGGAAAATTGATCCTCAATGATGAATTATTCAACAACAAACCCATTGATATGCCACTTTCGGTATTACTTGGAAAGTTACCGCGCATGCGGCGTACGGCTGAAGATGCAAAAACCGATCTGAAAAAGTTTGATTACCGTGCGCTTGACGTGAAAGAAACCATATACCGCATACTGCACCTGCCTGCGGTTGCAGATAAACGTTTCCTGATCACCATAGGTGATCGTAGTGTCTCCGGCCTTGTGGTGCGCGATCAAATGATCGGCCCCTGGCAGGTTCCTGTTGCGGATTGTGCAGTTACTTCCAGTGCGCTTGATGCCTATGTGGGTGAGGCCATGGCCATAGGCGAACGTACGCCAATGGCATTAATCAATGCCACTGCCGCAGGCCGTATGGCCATCGGCGAGGCCATCACCAATATTGCCGCTGCAAGAATTCTGCGTCTTGGTGATATTGCATTGTCTGCCAACTGGATGGCCGCATGTGGTGAAGGTAATGAAGATGCGAGACTTTATGCCACGGTGCAGGCGGTCAGCCAATTGTGCCAGTCACTCGAGATCTGTATCCCGGTGGGCAAGGATTCCCTGTCCATGAATACCGTCTGGAAGGAAGACGGAAAAATGAAACAGGTTACCGCCCCCTTATCACTCATCATTTCCGCCTTTGCGCCTGTGGCTGATATTCGCCAGAATCTTACGCCACAATTGAGGACTGACGCCGGCGAGTCTGTGTTAATCCTGATCGACCTCGGCCTGGGGAAAGATCGCATCGGCGGCACTGCGCTGACCCAGGTTTACAATCATATCGGTGGTGATACACCGGATATTGAAAATGCCGAAGACCTGAAGATTTTTTTTCGATCCATCCAGATAATGAATGAGATGGGCCTGTTGCTCGCCTATCATGATCGTTCTGATGGCGGTCTGTTTGTCACACTCAGTGAAATGTGCTTTGCAGGACGAAGCGGCGTTGATATCAAACTCGATGATTTTGATCGCAACATTATTCCGGTATTATTCAGCGAAGAATTGGGTGCAGTCATCCAGGTGCGCAGTCAGGATTTTGAAACCGTAAAGAAAGTATTTCAGGATACAGGCCCACTCTCAGAACATATACACGTGCTTGGTGTTTTAAATCATGACCGGCGATTACGCATCAGCTACGACAATGATACTATATTCTCTGAAGATATTTTCGCCTTGCACCGCTTCTGGTCCGAGACCAGTTTTCAGATGCAATCCCTGCGGGACAATCCGGAATGCGCCCGGGAGGAATTCGACAATTTATTTGATGTTGACGACCCTGGTTTATCTCTACGTCCAACTTTTTCGATTAAACAAGCCACCCCTTACATACACACACGGCCGCAACTCGCCATCCTCCGGGAACAGGGTGTAAACGGCCAGGTGGAGATGGCCGCTGCTTTCAATCGGGCCGGTTTTGACTGTGTTGATGTTCACATGAGCGATGTTATCAACGGAGAGAGTTCATTGAAGGCATTTCACGGGCTTGCGGCCGGTGGTGGTTTTTCCTATGGTGATGTACTCGGTGCAGGCGGCGGCTGGGCCAAATCCATACTCTACAATCCAAGGGCGCGGGATGAATTCCAGAACTTTTTTGCGCGGAATGACACCTTTGCACTTGGTGTCTGCAACGGCTGCCAGATGTTTTCACATCTGCGCGATCTGATCCCCGGCGCCCAACACTGGCCGGATTTCATCCGCAACAGATCGGAACAATTCGAGGCCCGGCTGGTGATGGTCGAAGTGACTGAGTCACCCTCGATTTTACTGAATGGCATGTCCGGCTCACGCCTGCCGATCGTGGTGGCGCATGGTGAGGGACGGGCACAATTTAATACTGATGAGGCGGCTGCCAATGCCATTGTCACATTGCGTTTTATTGATTACTACGGCAATCCGACAGAAATTTATCCACGGAATCCCAACGGTTCACCTCTCGGTAAAACCGGTTTCACCACACCAGATGGCCGTTTCACGATCCTGATGCCGCACCCTGAAAGGGTTTTTCTGAAAAAACAATATTCATGGTTTCCTGACGACTGGATTGCCGAAGAGGGCCCGTGGATGCAGCTTTTCAGGAATGCCCGGGCATGGATTGGGTAAAACACATTATCCAACCCGAACATCCTTCTCAAATTCATCAGATACATTCCTGACGCCAATTAAATTTTAATATAAGCTATTGCAAGGACGACAATTTCCATAGGCCCTGATGACAAAATCATCGAACATATCCAAGGCAGACCGCGATCTTTTCCGCCGTAATATCGGTTCTGTGAACAGAATCAAACATGATCGTGTTGTTCTCAACTCACAAAAACCTCCACCGGTACCTGTTCAATCACGGGCGGAAGATCAGGCAGTTATCCAAAAACTGGCAATGTCACCATTTGCTGTTGAGGAGGTGGAGTGCGGTGATGAATTGCTTTTCAAAAGGCCCGGAATACAGCAGCAGATCTTGCGAAAATTACGCCGCGGCCAGTTTGCAGTCGAAAAGGTGCTGGATTTGCACGGTATGACAGTAAAAGAAGCGAAAGTGGCCCTGATCCGGTTTCTTGCAGATTGCCGGACAGAAGGCTGCCGTTGCGTCAGGATTATCCATGGCAAGGGACATGGATCAATAAACAGACAGCCGATACTCAAAAATAAATTAAATCAATGGTTACAGCGACAACAGGATGTTCTGGCATTTACATCAGCCCGTCTGGTTGACGGAGGGACCGGGGCTGTCTATGTCCTGATTAAACGTCATTGATTACATTAATATCAGTGTAACTACCACGAATATGGGTCCAACATTTCAAAATCCATTTGACCAGTCATTTGTCACTGAACATAACTCATCCATTTTCAGGCTGGGTATCTATAGTATTATCCTGGTATATTCAATTGGTGCATATCTTCATGGACTATTGGATAAAACTGTCGTCCTTATGTACATTGCTGCAATCCCTTTCTCCCTGTTGTTATTGCTCTGGCTCAAGTCACAACCAAAACTTGTTCCCGCCCGCCGGCTGCTCGGCATGTTTGCCGACATCGGAACGGCAACTTATGCAATGAGTGTTTCCGGTGAGGCAGCGAGTCCTCTATTCGCCATGTACCTGTGGACCACGTTCGGTAATGTATTTCGTTTTGGCAAGGATTATCTGCACCTCAGTTTGGCCCTGAGTGCGGTTGGGTTTGTTCTTGTATTGAATCTCAGTCCTTTCTGGTCGAATCACCTGATATTAGGATGCGGATTATTACTGACACTTATCATCCTGGTGCCGTATATCTCAAATTTCCTGCAAGGAATGCGGGGCGCCGTGGAGAAGGCTGATAATGCGAATCATGAAAAAAGCCGGTTTCTCGCAAACATGAGCCATGAAATCCGCACGCCACTGAATGGCGTAATCGGAATGAGTGATATGCTGGGTGCAACACACATGACAAAAGAACAAAGTGGTTTTGTCAGCACCATTCAGGCGTCGGCACATACCCTTCTCGCCCTTATTGAAGATATTCTGGATCTGTCCAAGATTGAAGCGGGCAAAGCCACTTCAGAAAATATAGATTTTGATTTGCATGAATTGATTCACACCTCCGTAAGGATTCTGTTTCAGCAGGCAGAGTCCAAGGGTCTAGACCTCAAATTACACATCTCTCCAGATGTTCCGTACAAATTGAACGGCGATGCCATGCATTTACGACAGGTGCTTATCAATTTGCTGGGAAACGCCATAAAATTTACAGACCGGGGTAAAGTCGAAGTTAACACGTTCAGCATTAAAACCAATGCACACTACTCATGGTTAAGATTTGAAATAAAAGATACCGGTATTGGTATACCAAAGGAAGAACAGGGAAAAATATTTGACCCGTTTAGCCAGGCAAATCATGTAACTACCGGAAAACACGGCGGTACCGGCCTTGGAACGGCGATTTCACGCCGTCTCGTTGAACTGATGGGGGGTAAAATCGGGGTCACCAGTGAAGTTGGCCGGGGTGCTACATTCTGGTTTGAATTGACATTCAATCGACAATCCGCCAGTTATGATACTGTCTTACAAAAAACTGCCATCAGTGATCTGAAAATCCTTCTGGTGGCCACTACAGAGTCCAGACATACCACCCTTGTAAACCTGTTGTCGGGCTGGAAAATTGATTTTGATCATGCCGTATCAGCCAATGATGCCTATACAAAATTAAGAAACGCCGCTGCAAAATATAAACCATATCATGTTGCATTCATTGATGAACAAGGCAGTGAAATCAGGGCCGGGCTTTATACGCGACAATATTGTTCTGATCCCTTGTTAAGAAATACCTATCTGGTTTTAATCAGCAACAACAGGAACCAGATAATCAATTCACAGCATCTGAGTTCGGGTTATTTTTGTGTGCTCAATATACCCATCAGGAAAAAAATGTTATTTAACATTCTGCATGCAGCCAGTCAGGAACTCACAGATTCAATCAGGGCAACACGATTTGTAAACCTGCAACATGGTAATTTGAAAGTAACGGCGTTGAATATACTGGTGGCGGAAGACAATCAGACTAATCAGAAAGTCATCAGAACAATTCTTGAATATGCCGGGTATCATGTTCATATTGTTGAAAATGGCCGGGAAGCCCTCAATGCAACTGAACAATATTCATTCGATCTGATTATCCTCGATATGCATATGCCGGAAATGGATGGAATCGAAACTGCCAATATGTACAGGTTTACACATTCGGACAGTAAACACATCCCTATAATTATACTGACAGCGGATGCGACACTTGATGCATTAAATGCCTGCCTGAATGCCGGTATCGACGCTTTTCTGACCAAGCCGGTTCAATTGGAAAAATTATTACAAACAATCAGTTCCTTGACCGGCAAGAAACCAACAATTGAT
>JACQHV010000228.1 GCA_016198885.1 Gammaproteobacteria bacterium | reverse complement strand
GGATTGCCGAGGTGAACAAGGCGTTGTTGCAGATGGACGAGATGACGCAGCAGAATGCCTCGCTGGTGGAGGAGGCGGCGGCGGCGAGCGAGGCGATGGGGGCGCAGGCGGAGGAACTGGATTCATTGGTGGAGTATTTCAGATTGTATGGACACGAAAATGTCCAGCAAACACCTGCAGCACTGCGTGAACCGGAAAAGGAAGCTTCCCGGATGGCAGAACCAAAACAAAAACCGCAAGCCCAAAAAACCTTGCCACAGGTGCTACCGGAGGATGTTGCTGACGATAGTGACTGGCAGGAGTTTTAAATACTATTACAGTGCTCTTTAACCGGATAATCCCGGTTGACGCGGATCAAAAGCCGGTACTGAAACCGGATGTTCAGGTTCAGAAATTCACCTCTGTACAATCATCAGAAGTTCATGAACATGAATATGTCATATAGTTGTCACCTTAAGTCAATATTTTTGTAATACAGATTGAGGATACTTCATGCTCAGAAAATATGTCTGAGCATATGAAACAAATCCATACCTTTTCTCCTCAATACTACCGTGCAATATTTATCTCAGATGTACATCTTGGATTTCCGGGATGTAGTGCGCAATATTTGCTGAGTTTTCTCCGTTCAACAAAATGTGATTATCTGTACCTAGTCGGAGATATCATTGATGTCTGGCAGATGAAGAAAAGGATATATTGGCCACAGGCCCACAACGATGTTATCAGGGCAATTCTTGGTAAAGCAAAACACGGCACGAAAATTATTTACATTCCCGGAAATCACGATGAATTAATGCGTGATTTTGAAGGCATTGTTTTAGGCAATCTCGAAATTCATGATGAATATATTCACATAACCAAAAATGGTAAAAGATTTCTCATAATGCATGGCAACCAGTTTGATGGTGTGATTAAAAGTTCAAGCGTTCTGGCAATAATAGGCAGTTCACTTTACGAAATACTTCTTAAATTAAATCTCATAATAAATTTTATCCGCCGCAAAATGGGTTTTTCCTACTGGTCTCTTGCCAATGTATTGAAGCAGAAGGTCAAACGCGCCGTAAGCTATATCAGTAATTATGAAATGGCTCTCTCACATGCGGCTATCAAGAATGAAGTTGATGGAATCATATCCGGCCATATTCACAGGGCTGAAATCACGCGAATCAGGGGGATAATCTATTGTAATTGTGGCGACTGGGTTGAGAGCTGCACAGCCCTTGTTGAGTGTCATGACGGGTCCATGGAACTTATACATTGGACGGAAAGGAAGGAATCGCTGAAAAAAATAGGAATTGCCGCGTAAATAGTAAATATATGAAAATCGTGATAGCTACAGATGCATGGCACCCCCAGATCAATGGTGTGGTTCGCACCTACGAAAACGTGACCGAGTATCTGAAGTCTAACGGCCATGAAATATATTTAATTACTCCTCTTGATTTTGTCACGATTCCCTGCCTGACATATCCTTCAATCAATCTTGCCATGTTGCCGGGTGCCGGAGTCAAAAAGAATCTTCAGATGACCCAACCAGACGCCATTCATATTGCAACAGAAGGGCCGATAGGACATGCTGCGTGCTCTCTCAGGGACAGACCACGGTTTTTTAAAATGTGGTATGCTATGCGTTAATGGAATTGATAGACATTAAAGACAAGGAGGTAAAGCATGCCCCGCCGTCCCCGCCTTGCTGTTGCCGGCATCCCTTGGCACATTATTCAACGAGGGAACAATCACTCCGCCTGTTTTTATGCAGAGCAGGACTATCAGTATTATTTACAAACGTTACGCGAGCAGGCCGAGAAATATCAATGTGCCATACATGCCTATGTGTTGATGACCAATCATGTCCATTTGCTGCTGACGCCGGCAAAGACGGAGAGTGCATCCCTGCTGATGAAACATCTGGGTCAACGGTTTGTACAATATATCAATCGCAGTTATCGCAGGAGCGGGACATTATGGGAGGGACGTTTTAAGTCCTGTTTGGCGCAAGAGGAAGACTATGTATTGGTGTGTTACCGGTATATTGAACTCAATCCGGTGCGGGCGGGGATGGTACAACATCCAGGAGAATATCCCTGGTCAAGTTACCGGTATAATGGGGATGGAAAGGAGAATTCGTTGCTTAAGCCCCATGATCATTACTTGGGGTTAGGGGTAGATCAGAGGGAAAGGTGTGCAAACTATCGAAGTTTATTCAAGGCACATCTGGATTCAAGTACGATCAATGAAATCAGGAAGGCCACCAATGGCAACTATGTATTGGGCAATGACCGATTCAAAGATGAGATTGAAGACAGGTTACAACGGAGGGTCACCCCAGGAAAGTCGGGGAGACCTGCCAAGAAGAATGAACCAAAATAACAATATTGGAAACCGTGGTCTGTCCCTGACATACACTGGCCCCGTTGACATTATCGAAAACGGCATAAATGGCGTGCTAGACCAGGATATAAAAAAAGCTGCACTTACCGCACTGGAAATTGATTCACGGGATTGTATAAATTATGCGAAACAATATTCCTGGGGGAAAAGCGCTGAAGCATTGGCTGCTTATCTTGAGCCAATTAGTTATTCAGCTGCTGGAAATGACTCATTAGTCTCACCTGGAATATAATCATTGTTAGTGCACCAATAGTGCTTTATAAATAAGCTGTAGAAGTACAGATAAAGATAAGCATACTTAGGGTTCAACACTAATTGATATTATTGGCTGGGGGACCAGGATTCGAACCTGGACTGGCGGAGTCAGAGTCCGCTGTCCTACCGTTAGACGATCCCCCAATTTAAGCAATTAACTACAAGCTACAAGCTACTAAGGTGGAGTCTATGCTGTCAAGAAACTGATTACATTGGCGCCCGTTCTTTACAATATTTAATCAGCCCATGCAGCATTTTTGAAATCTCCAGTGATTCTTTAATTAACTCCTTGGCAGTAACAGAATCAATAAATCCGATATCATGACCTATTTGTAATTGCGTTCTGACCTCTGCACAGGAACCTTTAGCAATTCTTAAATAGTTTGCAAATTCTTTTTTTGAATACCTTTCGTAACCTTCTGCAATATTTGAGGGTATAGAAACACTGGCTCGCGTAATTTGATCTTTAAAACCGTGATCTTTACATGTATCCATAGTTTTGTAGATTGCAATAGCCAGATTTTTGCTTCGACACCAGACTTCTAATTCTTCCAGAGCATCCATGCTACTCTCCTTGTAGCTAGTGACTTATTGCTAATGGCTGCAAACGCTAGCGTTTGCTGTATTGCGGACGTTTGCGTGCTTTGTGCAGACCGACTTTTTTGCGCTCGACCTCGCGGGCATCGCGAGTGACAAAACCTGCCTCACGCAGTGGCTTGCGCAGACTTGCGTCAAATTCAATCAGGGCCCGCGTTATGCCATGGCGGATAGCGCCCGCCTGTCCTGAAATACCACCGCCTGATACTGTAATGTTGATGTCAAACTGATTCAGCATGTCCACAGTTTCCAGAGGTTGGCGGACGATCATACGGCCTGTTTCACGGCCAAAGTAGGTATCAAGGCTGCGATTATTGACTGTGATATTACCAGTGCCACGTTTCAGAAAGACACGCGCCGAGGAACTTTTGCGACGGCCTGTGCTGTAGTAAATCTGTTCTGCCATGTTTTATATTTCCAATACTCTGGGTTGCTGGGCTGAGTGTTTATGTATTGCGTCTGGATAGACTTTTAATTTACGGAACATTGCGCGTCCCAGCGGACCTCTGGGCAGCATTCCTTTGACGGCTTTTTCAATGACCCGTTCAGGTTTTTTCTCAAGGAGCTTTTCAAAATTGATGGATTTGATCCCGCCCGGATATCCTGAATGGCTATGATAAATCTTGTCTTTTGCCTTGTTTCCGGTAACCCTGATCTGTCTGGCATTGATAACCACGATATAATCACCGGTATCCAGATGTGGAGTGTATTCTGGCTTATGTTTACCGCGCAGTCGTCTGGCAATTTCGGTCGCCAGCCGGCCCAGTGTCTTGCCGCTGGCATCGACGATATACCAGTCATGCCGGATATTAGCAGCTCTTGGAGTATAGGTTTTCATCTTTATATATATGGAACACTGCCCACCAAAAAAGAGGGGGAATGGTACGGATAGACCCCCTGACTGTCAACATTACCGTAGCTGTATCACTGCTAAATATTACAGGTCGTTTCACCAGGGATCCGGATATTGTATCCTTGGTTTTGAATATATCCGGTGCATATCGCCATGACAGAACGTAGTTACGGGGCAGTTGATCAACTTATCATTCAATTTGATAAGCGTTTGGCTGCCTTAATCAGCGTGCCGCATGAAGCACAACGGCCCACACCAGCCGACAGGGTTGCGGATGTTACGCTCAAGGAATCCGACCGCCGGTGTTCGGAAGGCCTGATGCGCGTCAATTATGCCGGTGAGGTCTCCGCACAAGCCCTGTACCAGGGACAGGCCATCACATCACGTGATCCCCAGGTACGTGCAACCATGCATCGCTCCGCCGGGGAAGAAGTCGATCATCTGGCCTGGTGTAAACAACGGCTCAATGAATTAGAAGGTCACACCAGCTATCTCGATCCGTTATGGTATCTGGGTTCCCTCACTATAGGCACCCTCGCCGGTCTGGTCGGGGATAAATGGAGTCTG
>JACQHV010000026.1 GCA_016198885.1 Gammaproteobacteria bacterium | reverse complement strand
TGTCCGGTTGGGCAACCTACCGAATTCCTTGTTGGCTATTCACCCCCACCCCAGCCCTTCCCTTTCGAGGGGGAGGATAATTTTAATTTTGAGACAGGTTCTAGTAATTAGTTGTTGGTTATGGGCGACAGATAAAAGTTCATGATAAATTTAAATTATTTTAAAAATTCAAATTACCATTCACCATTCACCATTCACTAATCTCTAATCACTGATTATCATGCTTGCTGCAATTGTCCGATTCTCCATCCGGTTTCGTGGTGTAATTATCGCCCTTGCCGTGATATTGCTTGCTTACGGGTTATATGAAATACCACGCGCCGGTCTTGATATCTTTCCCGAATTTTCTCCCAAGCTGGTAATCATTCAGACGGAATCTCCGGGCCTTTCATCAGATCAGGTGGAAATACTGGTTACACAGCAGATTGAAAATGCCATAGGCGGATTGATTAATCTGAATTATATCCGATCGGAATCCATACAGGGACTTTCGATTGTTACCGTTGTATTTGATGAAGATAGTGATATTTATCGAAACCGGCAACTTGTGGCCGAACGCCTGGCAGGAATTGTAAATAAATTGCCGGAAAATGTTGAACAACCTGTTATCGTCCCATTGGCTTCATCATCAGCGACTATTTTAACGATTGGAATTACCAGTGATAAACATAACCTGATGGAGCTTCGTGAAATTGCCGATTGGACAATTGTCCCGCGACTTTTGAGTGTACCCGGTATTGCAGATGTCAATGTGTTTGGCGGTGATATCCGCCAATTACAGATACAGATTGATCCTGAAAAACTGCAACGGGTCGGCCTGGGTATCGACGATGTAACTCATGCCGCCAAAGCAGCGACAGGTATTAGGGGCGCAGGTTTTCTTGAGAACAGCAATCAACGGATCACATTGACCACAACAGGTCAACCTGATGACGAATCAGAG
This sequence comes from Gammaproteobacteria bacterium, assembly GCA_016198885.1. Taxonomy (GTDB): domain Bacteria; phylum Pseudomonadota; class Gammaproteobacteria; order Eutrophobiales; family Eutrophobiaceae; genus JAENIZ01. The sequence continues at coordinate 6,067 of JACQHV010000026.1, read as the reverse complement.
CTCGGCCAGGTAATCCTGAAACGTAATAACAGTATTAATGTTTATCTGAACGATGTTGCTGATATTCGCATGGCCCCCGAACCTCCATTCAGTGCCGCTACGATCATGGGCAAGCCCGGCATTGTCATGATGGTCATCGGCCAGTATGGAGCAAATACATTGACTTTATCACGCGCAGCGGAAGCGACACTGGATGAATTTGGGGAGCTGTTTGCCAAACAGGATATCACGCTCTATCCGCAATTATTCCGGCCGGCCAACTATATTGAGACCTCGCTGACCAATATTACCGAGCATCTCATGATAGGCGGCCTGTTCGTTGTTGTCGTTCTGTGCCTGTTTCTGTTCAATCTCAGAACAGCCTTCATATCCGCATTGGCAATACCTATATCATTAATCAGTGCAGCACTCGTCTTGTTGCAGATGGGTGTCAATCTCAATGTCATGGTGCTGGGTGGCCTTGCCATCGCTCTGGGCGAAGTTGTGGATGACGCCATTATTGATACAGAGAATATCTTCAGACGATTAAGACAAAACCGTGTGCTTGAAAAACGACGGCCTGTCTCCGAAGTTGTATTTAACGCCTCAATGGAAGTACGCGGTTCGGTTGTGTATGCCACCTTTATTGTAGCATTGGTATTTATTCCCTTGTTAACGCTCAGTGGCCTGGCAGGACGTCTGTTTTCACCTCTCGGATTCTCATATATTCTCGCGATTCTCATGTCACTGGTGGTGGCTCTTACGGTAACACCCGCGCTGTGTTATCTGCTTCTCGAACATGTGAAATTATCAGATGATGATCCACCGCTCATTCGCCTGATAAAACCGGTTTATGGTGAATGTTTGAAGTTCACCGGACGAGTCCCATTGTTGACCATTGCCGCAAGTTTGTCATTTTGTGCCTTAGGTCTGCTGATCGTGCCTTATCTTGGCGGCCAGTTTCTGCCGGACTTGCGCGAGGGTCATTACATCGCGCATACGTCAAGTCTGCCCGGAACATCCTTGAATGAATCGATACGCATGGGTAACGGCCTGACAAACGCTTTCCTGGATATTTCCGGCGTACGTTCTGTATCGCAATGGGCGGGCAGGGCCGAACGTGGCGCGGATACCTTTGGCAGCCATTACAGTGAATATGAAGTCGATCTGGAACCATTATCAGGCAAGGAACAGCAGCGTGTACTAAACCAGATTCGCAATGTCATGCGTGATACGCCGGGCGTATTATTTGAAGCATATAATTTCCTGTCTGAAAGAGTTGATGAAACCATATCGGGTTATCAGTCGCCTGTGGTAATCAATATTTATGGTGAAGACCTGGAACAACTGGATCGTCTTGTGCAATCTGTTGCAGAGGTCATGCGTTCCATCGCTGGTGCAACGGATATTCAGTTACGTTCACCACCCGGGACTCCTTTATTGCAGATCCGGTTAAAAACAGATCAACTGATAAGTTATGGATTGCGTCCCGGTGAGGTCATGAATGCCATTCAGGTGGCTTTTGAAGGAGAAACCATTGGCAGTATCAACAAGGGCAATCGCATATTTGATGTAGCAGTCATCTTCAAACAGGAGCATCGTCAGCAACCACAGGATGTTTTTGATTTGCCTCTGCGCACGCCCGAGGGCACTTTCATAAAACTCAATCAGGTTGCGGATATTCACCAGACAGGCGGGCGTTACAATATCCTGCATCATGGCGCACAACGCGTCCAGACAGTAACAGTTCACGTGGAAGGACGCGATCTTGAATCCTTCATGGCTGAATTGAAATATCGCGTATTGAACGAAGTCCGTTTTCCCGGTGGCACTTATCCGGAATTTACCGGTGCGTCAATTGAACGTGCAAAGGCGAGGGAAGAGTTAATCCTGCATTCAACGATGGCCGGTATTGGGGTATTACTGCTGATCTATATTGCCATTGGCAGCCTTAGAAATGTTTTACTGATGCTGATTAATCTTCCATTCTCAATGATTGGTGGTGTCCTGGCAGTGGTAATGACAGGTGGTCTGATCTCCGTGGGTTCCATGGTTGGATTTGTGACTCTTTTCGGAATCACAGTGCGCAATTCAATCATGCTGGTTTCACATTATAAATATCTGGTGGAAATTGATGGAAAAACATGGAATCTGGAGACAGCCATCCAGGGAGCGCAGGAAAGATTGCCTTCCATTCTGATGACGGCATTGGTAACCGCGCTTGCCATGTTGCCCATTGCCTTCAACAGTGATAATGCAGGCCGCGAGATTATGGGCCCCATGGCCGCGATTATCATTGGAGGACTTGCCTCTTCGACAATATTAAATCTTCTTATAATGCCGACCATTATGCTGAATTTTGGTCGTTTTATTCCTTCAAGACAGCTTTAACTGATGAATATCCTCATTATTGATGACTCAAGGGACTTCAGGGCCCTTGTACGATTGTATCTATCGAAGCAACTTGATGATGTAAAGATCACGGAATACGACATTGAACAGCTGGGCAAGCCAGCAGGAGATTTCAACTGGTCTGAATATGATGTGTTGTTGCTCGATTATAACCTGGGAGGCAATGAAGACGGATTCGACTGGTTGAAAGAATTCAGTTCAAAGCCGGGTTTTCCTCCAACGATTATCCTTACGGCGGAAGGTGATGAATATATCGCCGTCAAGGCAATCAAGCTGGGCGCTGCCGATTATATTAACAAGGTTGATGTGTCCCCGAAGCGCCTTGCAGATATGCTTGTGGATGCTGCGGGTTTCACAACGCAGCGTAAAGTCATGCAGGAGGAAAAACTGGTGCAGGCCAGGCAACTCGTCCATGAAATACATCAGAAACATGGTGACAAATCACTCAAGCGGGATGTGGAAGAAGGATACAAGTTTGTCCGGTTGATAGGGCAGGGCGCCATGTCGTATGTATATCTTGCAGAACGGACTGTGGATCAATTATCACTGGTATTGAAAGTTCTTAATATACAAAAGGTATCAAATCAGGTGGCAGTGACACGTTTTATACGTGAAGCGGAACTAATCGCAGGTATCAGCAGCCCCTTCGTGGTAAAAATCTACGATCATGGTTTGACCAATGATTACGGTTTTATCGCCATGGAATTTTTTTCACGGGGAGATCTGAAACAGAGAATGGAATTGAACATCACACCTGATATAGCGTTCAACTACATGACCCATGTTGCCTATGGGCTGGACGCGATCCACAAGGTTGGTATTGTCCATCGTGATCTCAAACCGGCGAATATCATGTTTCGTGGTGATGACAGTCTGGCACTCGCGGATTTTGGCATATCCAAAAGACTAAACATGGATTCAGATCTGACCACCATGGGACAGATCCTCGGAACGCCGCATTACATGAGTCCTGAACAGGGTGAAGGGAAACAGGTCGATCAACGTTCTGATTTATACAGCGTCGGCGTCATGTTGTATGAATTATTGACGAGGGACAAACCATACAGCGCCAATACACCAGCGGCATTGATTTACCAGCATGTGCATAGCCCGATACCAAGACTACCGAAAAAAATCTCCCGGTTTCAGGAAATCATCAATCGTTTATTGGCCAAGGAACCTGATCAACGCTATCAGACTGCCTCGGAATTAATCAAGGTACTTGAAGCGGCGGAACAGGGCTTTAACCAGTGATTAGTAACTGGTAAATAGTGAATAGGAGATAAGAAAAGTTAATATTTGACATGCAAAATGGTGTTCGCAAACTTTTATAATCACCAATCACCCGCCGCTCCAGCGCATCCTTGCGCCCGCGGCATTTGTGCATCCTGCACTTCATCACCACTCACCACTCAATAGTTATCCCTGTTCGCCGGGTGGTTGCTCTTCATAAAGTTTGTTCAACCACCATTGCGCCTGTTCTTTTGTACTGTCATAAATGAGCGCCTGGTTAAATGCCTTATATGAGCGCACATTGTCATTATTATTATACGCGGCAATTCCAAGTAGCAGATAAGCATTAGCTTCGTATTCCGGATTTTTGTTTTTGACGGCTGTTTCAAATGAATCAATAGCAGCACTCCATTTTTCCATATCAAAGTAAATCTGCCCCAGTTTGTAAAATGCCGAGGTGTCACTGGATAATTCCGCGAGTTCAACCAGCGCCTGTACTGCACGCTCCTTTTCCTGTGCGAGCAACCAGCTGTTGGCCAGCAATTCAAGATTTTCCTCAGTCCTGGATATAGTGCCTTTAGTCAACCCGTTTTTTATCAGATTCGCCGCCTTATGCGGTACCTCAAGGTAGAGATAAAATTGCGCCAGGTGCAGTATTTCCGTTTCATCAAGAATGCCTTTTTCCAATGCAAGCTCCATAACGGCGAGGGCTTTTTTATCCTGGTCCAGGCGTTGATACGCATTGGCAAGCTGTGACCAGTAATCATTTTCATCCGGGTACAGAATCACCATTTTTTCCAGCAGTGCTGCAATGTTGTTGAAATCCTTTGTTTGATAATAACCGGTCAGCAATAATTCATACCATGATTGTTCGGGATGTTCAGATTTGCGTATTGCGTCCTGCATATGCTGAATCATGCTCTGATAATTACCCAGTTGGTAATAGGCAGTAGCTGCGAGGAGATGGGCATCTGCGCCAGGATTTCCTTCCAGCACTGACCACTTCTGAAAATAATCAATGCCTTCCACATATTTTCCAGAATGTATAAGCAACTGGGCGATAACATAATAAAGTTCATGCGCTACATTATCGGTTAAAATATTACGTTCAAGCGCCTTGATAAAGGCCGTTGCCGCTTTTTCATGTTCGTCCATCGCGATATAGACATAACCCAGCGTCTGATTGATAACAGCAGTTTCATAAATGCTGTTACCCGGCTGTGATAATAATTTAATCAGTATTTCTTCTGCTGCTTTTTGTTCACCCAGGTCCATCACTTCCTGAACAGAATTCAACGATTGATATGTGCTTTCTGACAGCACCCGTTGTTCTTCTCGTTCCTGGGGTACTGCGTCACAGCAAAAAATCATACCCAGAATGACAGGATACAGGTGGCTTATGGACAACGTTTTCACGTGTGTGGTTTCAATTCTTCAGTGTAAACCGGATATCCTGACGGGCCCGTTTTTCTATTGCTTTTCCGTCAACAATCTCCGGATTGAATTTCCATTTCCTGATGGCCTGTAATACAGCGTGATCAAACATTTGGGGCGGATCTGCTTTTATAATGACCGGATCCTTGACAGATCCATCCGGGGTAATAACAAATTCAACAGTAACAACGCCTTCAATACCCGCTCTTAAAGCGCGCGGCGGATAAGCAGGTTTTATCTTGACGGTGGGTATTACGTCTGTATCAAATTCAGGTTTTGCAAGCGCGACAGATGAATGTTTTGTCAGTGTTTTCAGAAAATCACCTAGGAAAGGAACCCCTTTAACGGAGGAAGGCAGGTTAATATCAGGCGCCGGTAAATCCATGCTGACCTGTGCAGGTTTCGTTACCTCTGGTTGCGCCAGTTGCGGCGGGGGAGGTGTCTCTTCTGGAGGCGGTGGTTCCTCCGGTCTTTTTTCCTTTAGTTTGTCTTCTGCAGATAACGGATTTTGTTTTATCCGGATGAAATCAACAAAATTTATTTCTTCAATATCGTGCAAAATCCCGGGCTTATTTGTCACCATTTGATGAATCAATAGAAAAAGCAGAACATTGATTATAAGTGCAGAAGTAATAATCAGTGGTAGTTTGATTACATCAGGCATGTTTTTATTCAAGGCGGGATGATTGACTATTTCCGTTCAGCCGCAATGGCAACATTGCTGATGCCAGCAAGCCGCACCTGATCCAGCACGTCAATAGTTGCACCCGTGCGTGTATCCTTGTCAGCCATGACAATGACGGTTCCTTCCGGGTTTTGTGCCAGCAGACGTTCAATGTGAGCGCGGATTGATCGAAGATCGACCATATGATTGTCAATCCATATCTCTTCATTTTTATTGATGGCGATAACCAGATTACCACGTTCCTGCCTGACCGCAGTCTGCGCTGTGGGCCTGTTGACGTCTACGCCCGCTTCCTTGGTAAAGGAGGCTGTAACCAGAAAAAAG
>JACQHV010000225.1 GCA_016198885.1 Gammaproteobacteria bacterium | reverse complement strand
GGATTCGTAATAGGCTAAGGGAGAAATACCGTGCAGCAGAACAAAACTGATAATGTAATAGATTTAAATAACAGTAGTCTGAATATTGCAGGAGAAAGGACGGTGACAGAGATCGAGATTAGGAATGCAACACCGACGCATGCGATGGATTTAAAATCCGTCATCAGACAGGATAATAGATTCAACCTTGCTGATGAGAAATTGTGCATCGGGGTAAGTAATTTCAATCTTTATTATGGGGAAAAACAGGCATTAAAGAATATTACGATGATGATCCCCGAAAAACGCGTAACGGCATTTATCGGGCCCAGCGGTTGCGGTAAATCCACACTTCTTCGTTGTTTTAATCGCATGAATGATCTGATTGACAATGTCCGTATTGAAGGTGATATCTATCTGCATGATCAGAACATTAACTCCAAGGAGGTCAACGTATCAGAATTACGCCGCCGCGTGGGAATGGTGTTTCAGAAACCCAACCCTTTCCCGAAATCAATATACGAAAACGTCGCTTATGGTCTGCGCATACAGGGTGTTAAAAGCCGCCGGGCACTCGACGCCGTTGTGGAAAAATCATTAAAAGGCGCGGCGTTATGGGAGGAAGTCAAGGATCGCCTGCATGAAAATGCCCTGGGTCTGTCAGGTGGTCAGCAGCAGCGCCTGGTGATTGCCAGGGCGATTGCCATCGAACCGGAAGTATTATTGCTGGATGAACCGGCCTCAGCGCTGGATCCGATTTCAACCTTGAAAATTGAAGAGCTGATCTATGAACTCAAGTCAAATTACACAATCGTAATTGTTACGCATAATATGCAACAGGCTGCGCGGGTATCTGATTATACGGCTTATATGTACCTCGGAGAGATGATCGAATATTCCGATGCCAATACGCTGTTTACGAATCCGAAAAAGAAAATGACCGAAGATTATATTACCGGCCGTTATGGTTGATAACATTAGATAGGGAGATAGATTTATGAACGTAGGCACAGTCTCACAACATATTTCGAAGCAGTTTGATAATGAACTGGAGAATATACGGGAAAGGGTGCTCGTCATGGGCGGTCTGGTTGAGCAGCAACTATTCAATGCATTGAAGGCGCTGACCGAATCAGAGGTTGAATTTGCAGAAGGAGTCATCAAGAAAGAACCGGAAGTTAACCGCCTGGAAGTTTCAATCGACGAGGACTGTACCAAGATTCTGGCAAGACGCCAGCCAGCCGCTCGTGATCTGCGGCTCGTGATGGCTGTAATTAAGACAATTACCGATCTTGAGCGGATTGGTGATGAAGCGGAAAAGGTTGCAAAAATGGCCATCGATCTGATAGAAAAACAAGGACCGAAATCCTACTATGTCGGCATCAATGCCATGGGGAATCATGTGCGTAATATGGTTCATGACGCACTGGATGCCTTCGCCAGGATGGACACCAAATCTGCATTGAGAGTCGCCGGTGAAGAGCCGAAATCCGATGAGATGTATGTTGCAATATTACGCCAGTTAATTACCTATATGATGGAAGACCCGCGCAATATTAGAGGCACAATCGATGCAGTGTGGACAGCACGTGCGCTGGAGCGCATTGGAGATCATGCGCGTAATATCTGTGAATATGTAATTTATTTTGTTGAAGGCAAGGATGTGCGTCACATCAGTATCGAACAGATGGAAAAAGAAATTAGTGCAGATTGATTGTATGGAACAAGTTCAAACACTTCATATTCCGATCTGAATAAACGCAGGTGTTACCCATCTATCTGGTTTTCTATCCGGTCGTCTGCATGTTTTAAAATTGATAAAAAGAGGTTTGCAAAAGGCGCGTAGACCGGCATGGATGATTACAATCTAAAATTACCAGAGCTCTATATTAACAGGGAGCTTAGTCTGCTTGAGTTCAATCGTCGCGTTGTTGAACAGGTAAAGGACACATCAATCCCATTGCTGGAACGTCTGCGGTTCCTCTGTATCGCAAGTACCAACCTGGATGAATTCTTTGAAATTCGCGTTGCCGGTCTTAAACAACAGGTTAAATACGGTTCTGTGCAGGCAGGAGCTGATAATCTCGCCCCAATTGATGTATTAAAACGTATCAGTGAAACAGCCCATGTGCTTGTCGGTGAACAATACCGGCTCTTGAATGAGATCCTCATCCCCGAACTTGCCAGAGAAAAAATCCGCATATTACGCAGGACACACTGGAAGCCGAAGCTGGCCAGGTGGGTAAAACGGTATTTTAAACGTGAATTATTGCCGGTACTCAGTCCGATTGGACTTGATCCGGCACATCCATTTCCGAGGGTGTTAAACAAGAATCTTTATTTCATTGTTTCCCTGGATGGTAAGGATGCATTCGGGCGTGACAGTGGTTTTGCGATCGTACAGGCGCCACGCTCATTGCCCAGGGTTATACATGTTCCAAGGGAATCTACCTCAGGACTTCATGATTTTATTTTATTGTCGTCCATAATTCATGCGCATGTGGATGATTTGTTTCCCGGCATGAAGGCGACAGGATGCTATCAGTTTCGTGTTACGCGAAACAGTGATTTATTTGTTGATGATGAGGAAGTGGATGATCTTCTGCGCGCCCTCGAAGGGGAATTGCCCTCGAGGAGATTCAACGATGCCGTTCGTCTCGAAGTGGCAGACAACTGTACTGAAGTAGTAAGCAATTTTCTGTTGCAACAATTTAAACTTAACAAGGAAGACCTGTATCAGGTGAACGGACCGGTAAACCTCAACCGTTTGCTTGAGATACATGCCCTGGTTGATCGACCGGATCTTGTTTATCCCGGTTTTACCCCGGAGATACCACCACGGCTCATCAAACATACCAATATTTTTGAATCGCTGCATACAGGCGATATACTTTTGCATCATCCATTTCAATCATTCGCTCCGGTCGTGGATTTTCTACGTCAGGCCGCCACTGACCCCAATGTTCTGTCCATCAAACAGACACTTTATCGAACAGGCGATGATTCAGCCATTGTTGATGCACTCAAAGATGCCGCTCGTTCCGGTAAGGAAGTCACAATAGTAATTGAACTCAGGGCAAGATTTGATGAAGAGGCCAACATTGAGCTTGCCAGCGATCTGCAGGAGGCCGGGGCCCATGTTGTATATGGCGTAGTAGGTTATAAGACACATGCCAAGATGATCATGGTCGTCAGGCGCGAAGGCAGGCAATTGCGACGATATGTTCATTTAGGCACGGGTAACTATCATGCAAGAACCGCAAGGCTTTATACTGACTACGGCCTGTTAACATGTGATGAAGCCGTTGGAGAAGATGTAAATAAACTGTTTCATCAACTAACGGGGCTCGGACGCGCAAGCAAACTGAAAAAACTGTTGCAATCACCATTCACACTGCACAAATCAATTCTGGAATTAATTCAGAAGGAAACAAAAAATGCGCGAGCTGGAAAAGAGGCGCGTATTATTGCCAAGATTAATGCATTGGTCGATCCGGAGATAATACGGACGCTCTACGAGGCATCACGGGCCGGCGTCAAGATTGATCTTATTATTCGCGGTGTTTGTTGTTTGCGGCCAGGGATACAGGGAGTATCTGAAAATATACGTGTGCGCTCGATTGTTGGCCGTTTTCTCGAGCATGCCCGTGTTTATTATTTTTATCACAACGGGGAAGAATTATTGCTTTGTTCCAGCGCGGACTGGATGCAGCGCAATTTTTTTTACCGTGTTGAGGTCTGTTTTCCCATTGAGGAAAAACGGCCCCACGATGCGGTTCTTAATTTGGGTTTGATGAATTATCTTTCTGATAATACACAAGCCTGGTTATTGCAACCGGACGGAAGTTACAAACATGCCAAACCGGCCGGACATAAGTCGCGATCAGCGCAGCAGACACTGCTGGATTATTATTGCAGTTAACATCAGTGAAAACCAAGGGAGATTTTTGTCACTGCCAGACAATCTGCTTCAATAGCAAGATCGGCTTCTGTTAACGGATGGTCGTCCAGCCATCCCTCCGGAAAGCTGATTTCAAGTGAGCTGTCTTCGGCCAGAAGCTTAAATTCGGGGAGGGCGACATACGCCCTGCTTCTGTGTAAGACAACGGCAAGCCTGAGAATAATACATAGTTTAAGCATCCTGTCTTGATTTTCTTCAGGAATAATTTGTATTTCTTCTATTGGAAATTTGCGCCGGTGACAACGTACCAGGAAAGCAAGTTTATATTGTTCCTCGCGCGTAAAACCCGGCAAGTCAGAATTATTCAACAAATATGCGCCATGTTTATGGTATTGGTTGTGTGCGATTGACAACCCGATTTCATGCAATTTTGCTGCCCATCTCAACAATTTCTGGTCGTTCTTCTTGTCCATATTCCAGGGATTTTTCAGTTGATTAAAACAGTTAATGACTGTCTGCTCAATGTGATTGGCATGTTCGGTATCGATGTTGTATCGCTTCACGAGATCGTTAACTGTATTTTCGCGAATATCCTTGTCATGCAATCTCCCAATCAGGTCATACAGGAGTCCTTCACGCAGCGCCCCGTCCGATACTTCCATGGACTTGATTTCCAGGGCTTCAAAGATGGCGCATAAAATAGCAACACCGCCGGGGAATACGGGTATCCGTGATGGAGGTACTCCGTCGAGCCGTATATTGTCGAAATGCCCGGCTGAGACGATGGCTTTTTTCAGTTTGTTCAGTGATTGTTCAGTTATCCGCGATTTACTCCATCCCTGAGAATTGACTACTTCCTGTATGGCCAGAATGGTGCCGGAAGAGCCAATGACGGAATCCCAGCCTGACCGCTTGTACACGGTCTCTATTGATTCGAGTTCCTGCCTTGCTGACAGGATCGCCTTACGCATTTTTTTTGCTGTAATCACACCCTTACCGAAATAACGATTGCTCATACTGACACAACCCATGTAGAGACTCTCAGTAAGGTGGACGTCAAAACCCAGGCCAATTGCCAGTTCGGTGCTTCCACCACCGATATCTATTACAAGCCGGCGTTCCGTTTCGTTATAGATACTGTGTGCAACACCCATATAAATCAGTCTCGCCTCCTCCCGTCCGGATATGATTTCAATGGGATGGCCTAATGCAAGATTCGCCTTTTTCAGGAAGACAGTCCTGTTCCGCGCCTTGCGCAAGGTGTTTGTACCAACGGCACGCACATTAGTCCTTGGGATTTCCTTGATACGTTGACCGAAGCGTTGCAGGCATTCCAATGCCTTGTCCATGGCCTCCTGGGAAAGTTTCTGTTTTTTGTCAAATCCTCCTGCCAGACGGACTGTATCCTTTATCTTGTCGATGATCTGTATTCTGTCTTCACTGGAATTGGCTACAATCATATGAAAACTGTTGGAGCCAAGATCAACTGCGGCGTATGTTTCGGATGGTGATGTCACAATATAATAACGGGAGGTGACATGATGACGATAGACTAGCGATATGATGTTAATTTGAACATTGTAATAACATAAAATGAAATTAAAAAATTTACCAGTAACAAGCAAACCGCTGCTAAATGGATAGCCATATACTCATGATTATGCGCCATGCGAAATCCGACTGGTCTTCGGATGCAGCAGCGGATTTTGAACGACCTTTATCGAAACGCGGGTGCCGGAATGCATCACAAATGGGCGCGTGGCTGGAAGAGCAGAATGTTGTTCCGGATCGTATCGTTTGTTCACCTGCAACAAGGACGAAAATGACAGCACAAATAGTTTGTAATCAACTTGGTAAAAAGGCGCCCGGAATTACCTGGGACGACAGAATCTACGAAGCCGGAATTGAAGATCTTCTGGATGTCATCTCAGAGCATGGTCGATATGCAAACTGTTTGCTTTTGATAGGGCACAACCCGGGATTGGATGCATTGCTGAATTTTCTTTCAAAAGAAAAACCACAACCTGATGATAATGGTAAATTAATGACAACCGCAGCAATTGCCGTATTAAATTATGACAGCAGTCCAATCAGGACAGGACACCGTTCAGCCCGGCTTGCAAAATTGATACGCCCAAAAGAACTCTCAGAATAAATCCGCCTGTTGCAGATTTGTAATTAATGATAATTAAATATAAAAACTGCAATGCTAAAATATTTTTATTACACAAATATTAACTGCCCATTAATAAAGGCGCATAAAAAACCCCGCAATAAGCGGGGTTTTTTTAACAACATGGCTGCTTACATCATTCCGCCCATGCCTCCCATGCCTTCCATGTCATGCGGGGGATGTTTTTCTTCCTTTGGCATCTCTGCAACCATGGCTTCCGTTGTGATCAGAAGACCTGCTACTGATGCGGCGTTCTGCAGTGCATAACGGGTTACTTTGGTGGGGTCCAGTATTCCCATCTGAACCATATCGCCATATTCATCAGTCGTTGCATTAAAGCCATAGTTTCCCTTGCCTTCAATCACCCTGTTGACAATTACAGAAGCCTCACCGCCGGCATTTTCCACAATCTGGCGCAAAGGCTCCTGCAAGGCCCTTTTGGTAATATTGATGCCTGTCAGTTGTTCATCATTATCGCCCTTGACCTTATTCAGCGCAGGGAGGGTGCGTAACAGGGCGACACCACCGCCAGGCACTACACCTTCTTCAACAGCCGCGCGGGTGGCATGCAGGGCATCTTCAACGCGCGCTTTCTTTTCCTTCATCTCGACCTCGGTCGCTGCGCCAACCTTGATCACCGCAACACCGCCCGCCAGTTTGGCCACGCGTTCCTGCAGCTTCTCACGGTCGTAATCGGAAGTTGCGTCATCGATTTGTTTGCGGATCTGGTTAATCCGGCCCTCAATATCCTTGGCCTTACCTGCGCCATCAATGAGAGTGGTGTCTTCCTTGGTAATCACGATGCGCTTTGCGGTTCCCAGATCATCCAGTTTTACTTTCTCAAGACTCAGGCCAACCTCTTCAGAGACGACCGTGCCTCCGGTCAGGACAGCTATGTCTTCCAGCATCGCCTTACGACGATCGCCGAAACCAGGTGCCTTGACAGCGGCGACCTTGACAATACCGCGAATTGTGTTGACTACAAGTGTCGCAAGGGCCTCGCCTTCGACATCCTCTGCAACGATTAATAAAGCGTGGCCTGACTTGGCAACAGCTTCAAGCACCGGCAACATATCGCGTATATTGGAGACCTTTTTATCGTGCAGCAAAATATAAGGATCTTCCAGTTCCACACTCATCGATTGCTGATTGTTAATGAAGTAGGGTGAGAGATAACCGCGGTCGAACTGCATGCCTTCCACAACATCCATTTCATTCTCAAGGCCCGACCCTTCTTCCACGGTAATCACGCCTTCCTTGCCTACCTTGCCCATGGCCTCGGCAATGATGTCGCCAATGGCATTATCGCCGTTAGCGGAGATAGTGCCTACCTGGGCAATGGCCTTGTCGTCTGTACATGGTTTGGACAGTTTTTTCAGTTCCTCCACGACAACGATCACAGCCTTGTCAATGCCGCGTTTAAGATCCATAGGATTCATTCCGGCGGCGACCGCTTTCATGCCCTCGGTGACCATGGACTGCGCAAGAACGGTTGCAGTTGTGGTGCCATCTCCCGCGACATCAGAGGTCTTGGAAGCGATTTCCTTGACCATCTGTGCACCCATATTTTCAAACCTGTCTTTTAATTCGACTTCTTTGGCAACGGAAACACCGTCTTTCGTGATGGTTGGTGCGCCAAAACTCTTCTCAAGCAAAACATTGCGGCCTTTTGGACCAAGTGTAACCTTCACTGCGTTGGCAATGATGTTGATCCCTTTAAGCATACGATGACGTGCGTCATCACTAAATTTAATTTCTTTTGCACTCATTTTTAAAATTCCTCTTTTACTAAAATCATGAATTCAGATCAGCGTAATCGTAAAGTGTTATTTCTTTTCCTTTTCAATTACGCCCAGGATGTCGTCTTCACGCATGACGAGGTATTCCTCATCATCGATCTTGACCTCGGTGCCTGAATATTTGCTAAACAGTACCTTCTCGCCGACTTTTAAATCGACGGGTCTTTTCTCACCGTTATCAAGTATTTTGCCAGGGCCGACGGCAATTACCTTCCCCTGTATGGGCTTTTCTGTAGCCGAGTCCGGGATCACAATACCCCCCGCACTGGTACGCTCCTCCTCCATACGCTTGACGATCACGCGATCTTGCAATGGACGAATCTTCATAGGTTTAATCTCCTGAAAATCAATTAATTGTTAGATTTAAATGTTTTATTAGCACTCATATCCAGTGAGTGCTAATTATAGGAGGAGTTAACCTTCTGTCAAGCCTGAGTGGATAAGAAACGGGGGGCCAAACAGTTTTCTTTCCGGAATTGGCTGTCCAGAACGGTGGTGGCCACACACCCCGGATCCAGCCAGTTTTTGACCTTAATATTAGGATAATCGAAGCCTGGCACTTCTGTAGTTCCTGCCCAGAACCCGCTATAAAGGGTGGATATCGTCCAGATATGGTTTCCAGCCTTACGTCAGCTGAACTATCTCAATCGGGTGGGTGGTAAGTTAAGGAGGAGGCTAAATAATATTTTAAGCAAACGCTATTAACCCCCTTAATAATTTAGGCTGGCTCATGAATGGCTTATTTCTCAATGTATTGGCACAATAGGTAAATATAAATTTACTCAATAACAATGAATTAAGTTTTTATTTATGAGTCAGGATATAAAACAAGTGCTGGTTCTTACCACCTGCCCCGGATCAATCACGGCCAAGAAGATCGCCCAGGATCTGGTCGCAAATAACCTTGCCGCATGTGTCAATATCTTTCCAGGGATACAGTCTTATTTCAGGTGGGGTAATAAAGTCGATTTCGCTGAAGAATATTTGCTGCTGATTAAAACAACCCGTGACCGTTATCCGGAAGTTGAACAGAAGATTGAATCCCTGCATCCCTACGAACTTCCCGAAATAATAGCTGTCCCTATCAATGCAGGCCTGGAAGGCTATCTTCACTGGATAACCCAGAACACAAAATAATTCATGTTTAACGCAAGAAACATCTTGCTGGCATGTGTAGTTCTCATTACATGGCCAGACGTTTCTCATGCAGATCTGAATGATCAGCTCGTCAGGTTTTTGAGTGATCTAGGGAATAATTCATCCGGGGAAACGGAAATTCTCAATCCTGACGAGGCCTTCATAATGTCCACCGAAGTGCCAGCTGCGGACAGGGTGATCGTCCGCTGGCAGATTGCGGACGGTTACTATCTTTATCAGGATAAATTCAATTTTGCCATCAAGGGGGGCAATGTTGCACTGGGTAAAGTTGCCATACCCGGCGGTGTTCTCAAACATGATCCTGTATTTGGTGACGTCGAAGTGCTTTGGCATGATGTAGAGATAACGTTAACACCCGTCCGTCAGGGCAGGAATGCCACACCGGTAGAACTCGTTATTGGATATCAGGGATGTAAGGAAGATGCAATCTGTTATCCACCCATCAGCAAGACAGTTTCATTACTCCTTAAGTCAGTCGCTGCACCTGCTATGGCGGCCGAAACCGGTACCAAAATGGATCAGGGACCAGGCGGAAAGGTAATCTCCAGACAGGATTCGATCACCCAAAGTCTGAAAGACGGCAATGTATTGTTGAATATCCTGACCTTCTTCAGTTTTGGTCTGTTGTTGGCACTGACGCCCTGTGTATTCCCCATGATTCCTATCCTTTCCGGTATCATCATTGGCCAGGGTGATCATATTACCCACCAGCGCGCATTCTTCTTATCTCTGGCCTATGTGTTGGCGATGGCTGTCACCTATGCTGTACTGGGGGTAATAGCGGGCTCATTTCATTTTAATCTGCAAGCCGCATCACAAAATACCTGGGCAATTGTTGTTTTTAGCGGGATTTTTGTCCTGCTGGCCTTGTCGATGTTTGGTTTCTATGAGTTGCAATTACCGGGTAGTTGGCATAGCCGCCTGTCTGCTGCAGGTAATAGTCAAGAACGGAATAGTCTTCGAGGCGCATCTGTAATGGGGTTGTTGTCGGCTATTATTGTCGGTCCGTGTGTCGCCCCTCCACTTGCAGGCGCCCTGTTATATATCAGCCAGACGGGTAATGCAGTGCTGGGTGGATTCGCACTGTTATCGATGGGACTTGGTATGGGTGCGCCATTAATCATTATCGGGACATCTGCCGGCAAGTTACTACCGAAGGCCGGGGCATGGATGGAAAGTATTAAAAGGGTATTCGGGGTCATCATGCTCGGCGTGGCGATCTGGTTTCTTGAACGCGTATTACCCGGTCCTGTGACTCTAATGCTGTGGGCGTTGTTATTCATTGTGACTGCTATTTATATGGGCGCGCTCGACAGACTTGATCCAGATGCTGGTTGGCAGAGATTGTGGAAAGGACTGGGACTTGCGATGCTGGTCTATGGCGGAGCCCTCATCGTTGGTGCGGCAAGCGGTGGTCAGGATGTCTTCAGGCCCCTGCAGGGGATCGCAACGAATTCAGGCCAAATAAAACAGCTTGTGTTTGTCAGGATCAAGAGTGTGGATGATCTGGATCGTGTACTCGCTGTCGCCACAGAGAAGGACAAGGCAGTGATGCTGGACTTTTATGCAGACTGGTGTATCACATGCAAGGAGATGGAGAAATTAACCTTCCCGGATCCTGAAGTGCGTCAGGTATTACAGGATGTGATTTTGCTCAAGGCAGATGTAACAGCCAATGATGAAAATGACAATGCCTTGTTAAAGAGATTTGAACTTTTTGGTCCGCCTGCGATCCTGTTTTTTGGCAATGGAGAAGAGCGCAAGGCCTTTCGGCTAATCGGATTTGTTGAGTCTGAGGTATTTGTTCAGCATGTTAGAGAGGCAACAGCCTTGTGAAAAAAACCAGGCTAATCGGAATAGGGTTGATTATTGCCATCCTGTCCGGTGTTATCGGGTTTAAGGTACACCGATCATTTCAGGCGGATACGAATCAGACCAACACCAACGTTACGATCAGCAGGTCAGGTACAGATATCATCGGCCGGTTGCGTCCAGAGTTCAGTCTGCCCGATATGAATGGTGCAATGCATAATGTGACAGAATGGGATGGCAAGGTAGTGGCGATAAATTTCTGGGCCACGTGGTGCCCGCCCTGTCGTGATGAGATTCCGGAATTTATCAAATTACAGGAGAAGTTTGCTGATCAGGGGTTGCAATTCATCGGCATCGCCCTGCAACAGGCCAGGGATGTGCGTGAATTCGCCACTACCTTGGGTATCAATTACCCGATCCTGGTTGGCGAGGAAGAAGTTATCGATGTTGCAACACAATATGGCAATTATTTTGGTGCATTACCCTACACGGTCATTATCAACCGTGAGTCCCATATCGCATTTATCAAACCCGGTCCGCTCCAGGCGGCGGATGCCGAGCGCGTCATTACCTCGCTCTTATAAATCAATACTCTCCACTGCAATCGGGCCGATCATTGCCATGTGAAAATGATCGATTTTGGTGGAATCTTCTGTTAATATGCTGTTAATTGTTCTTATCTCCATAGTAATAACAACGAGCATATGCTATGGCAAATTTTCTGGTGCTGCATGGGCCAAACCTGAACTTGCTGGGTCAACGTGAACCCGAGGTTTACGGCACCACTACATTGGAAGAGATCAACGAGCGTATCAGGCAACGGGCCAAAAGTGACGGCCATATTGTGACCTGTTTTCAGAGTAATGCCGAACATGAACTGGTGGATCAAATTCAGTCGGCCAACAAGAACAAGATTGATTTCATTATTATCAATCCGGGGGCATTTACGCATACCAGCATTGCGCTGCGTGACGCCTTTCTCAGCGTCAAGACACCGTTTATCGAGGTGCATTTATCGAATGTATTCGCCCGTGAAGAATTTCGCAGGCGTTCTTATCTCTCCGATATTGCTGTCGCTGTCATCAGTGGTACGGGCGCGCTTGGCTATGAGCTGGCCATGCAGGCTGCCGTGCAACGGCTTGCCGGACGTTAAACTGACACAGGATAACCAATGGATCTGCGCAAGGTAAAAAAGCTGATCGAATTACTGGAACAGTCGGCTATATCCGAAATAGAAATACACGAGGGAGAAGAATCCGTTCGTATCAGTCGTCATAGCTCCGGAGCAACCCAGACATTTGTTCAGGTACCCGGCCATATTGAATCAACGCAGACAACCGCTGTCGGGACGACTGTTTCTGCCAAACCGGTAAGTGAACCCGCACTGCCGGAAGAGACAGGCCATATCGTTACATCACCCATGGTGGGTATCTTTTATTTATCGCCATCACCCGGGGCACCCCCATTTGTTGAGAAAGGACAAACCGTGGCTAAAGGCGATGTAATATGTATTATCGAGGCCATGAAGATCATGAATCAGATCGAGGCAGATACCAGTGGGGTCATAAGCAAGATTCTCGCAGAGAATGGAGAACCTGTAGAATATGGTCAGCCATTATTCGTAATTTCGTAAAATTTTATCTGAAATCCCTTCAATTCATTTTTCCGGAACTTTGCCGATTACCTTAAAAATAATAAACCAGAGATAATTTTTGATTACCGTCTGAATAGAATTCATGCTGGAAAAAATTGTTATTGCAAATCGTGGTGAAATTGCCCTGCGCATCTTGCGTGCCTGTCGGGAATCGGGTATCAAAACAGTTGCGATCTATTCCGAGGTGGATAGAGACCAGAAACATGTTTTTCTCGCTGATGAATCAGTATGTATCGGACCGTCAGCATCCTCGGAAAGTTATCTTAATATCCCGGCGGTAATCAGTGCCGCTGAGGTCACCGATGCTGTTGCCATACATCCCGGGTACGGGTTTTTGTCAGAGAATGCCGATTTCGCCGAACGCGTCGAACAGAGCGGATTCATATTTATTGGACCGAAAGCAGAGACCATCCGCCTGATGGGAGACAAGGTTTCAGCCATCTTCGCCATGAAAAAGGCCGGTATCCCGTGTGTTCCCGGATCAGAAGGGCCGCTAGGTGATAATCCGGATGAGAATTTCAGGATTGCCCGGGATATTGGCTACCCTGTTATTATCAAGGCTGCAGGCGGTGGAGGTGGACGCGGTATGCGCGTCGTGCACAGTGAAGCGTCATTACGTAACGCCATTTCAATTACACGATCAGAGGCAAAGACCGCATTTGATAATGATGCTGTCTATATGGAGAAATATCTGAGCCATCCCAGACATATCGAAGTACAGGTCCTGGCTGATCAGCATGGTAATGTCATTTCTCTCGGTGAACGCGATTGTTCCATGCAGCGTCGTCACCAGAAAGTTATAGAAGAAGCGCCTGCCACGGGAATCCACAGGAAGATACGGCGCACAATAAGCGAACGCTGTGTCAGTGCATGTCGCCAGATAGGATACCGGAGTGCGGGAACCTTCGAATTTCTATATCAGGACGAACAATTTTATTTTATTGAAATGAATACACGCATACAGGTGGAACATCCAGTTACGGAAATGGTGACAGGAATTGATATCATCAGGGAACAACTGCGCATCGCAAGCGGTGAAAAATTAAGTTATCGTCAGGATGATGTACAAATCCGTGGACATGCCATTGAATGCCGTATTAATGCCGAAGACCCGGAAACCTTTATGCCATCACCAGGCACGATAGAACACTATCATCCTCCGGGTGGTTTGGGTGTGCGGGTTGATACGCATATCTATGGAGGATACAAGGTGCCGCCGCATTATGATTCAATGATTGGCAAACTGATTGTGCATGGCGATACCCGTGAACTGGCATTGTCCCGCATGTCCATGGCCTTGTCCGAAATTGTAATTGAGGGCATCAAAACCAATATACCGTTGCATCAGAAGCTGGTGCATGATTCAGCTTATATCTCAGGCGGTACGGATATTCATTATCTGGAAAACAAACTCGGCCTGAAATAAACCAGTTACAAATCACCTTTCAACATTCACATAAACTATGGCCTGGTTGCAACTATCTCTGGAAAGCACCAGGGAGAGCGCTGAACGATTATCTGAATTGCTGGAAAGGTACGGGGCAATTTCAGTCAGTCTGTCAGCATTAAGCGATGAACCCCTGTTCGGACAAGACATGGATGAGAATGTCATATTATGGGATCGTACGCGTGTCTCCGCGTTGCTGCATGAAGATATTGATCTTGATACCTTGCTGGTATGTCTGAATAACCGTGTCGGTGCCGTCAATATCCTGAAACACCGTATTGATCTGTTGCAGGACAAGGACTGGGTCAATGCATACCAACAAGGCCAGGGCCCGAAGATCTTCAGTGAGCGATTGTTTATCTGTCCAAGCTGGTGTACGCCACCAGACGATACGAAATACCATATTATCCTTGATCCTGGTCTTGCCTTTGGCACAGGTTCACATGACACCACAGCAATGTGCCTTGATTGGCTTGCCGGCCATGATATTAACTGCAAACTTGTAATTGATTATGGTTGTGGCTCAGGTATTCTGGCGCTGGCTGCATTATGTCTTGGGGCGCAACATGCCTTTGCAATTGATATCGACCCGCAGGCATTACAGGCCACGAGGGCAAATGCAGAACTCAACCATTTACTTGCGCGTATCACAATAGCCCATCCTGATGGAGTTACATTGCCGGCAGTCAATGTTCTGCTTGCTAATGTGTTATTAAGCCCACTCAAGGAACTCGCACCAATATTATCGAGGCTGGTGTTGCCCGGAGGCGATATCGTGTTATCAGGTTTATTGGAGACCGAGGCAGAAGAGTGTTTGGCGGCTTATCAAAGCTGGTTTAACATGGAAAAACCTGTTTATCGCAGAGAATGGTCGCTGTTGCACGGAGTAAGAAAATTTATCGATATATGATAATGATTTGCCACTGAACAAATGTTTACCTCCTGCCCAAGCTGTAACAGACAATACCGAATCCGTGCAGATCAGCTGGCAGCAGCCAAAGGTCAGGTCAGATGCGGTTTTTGTGGCCAGCAGTTTGATTCCCTCGAACGATTAAGTGACAATCCGCTGCCAATGCAGGATATGAAGTATGCGAGCGAATTGTCGGGCCCGGCCGCGGAAACACTCCCACCAGAACCTGCCAGTCAAACATTTGAACACGAACCACAATTTGAAATCCCGGTTCATAAACCGGTGCTGAAATCACCCGCACCCGGGACACAAGCCGGTGCGGATTTTCCATTACCACTGAATATTGATGATCTTCCCGGTGAAATCCAGGAAACATTACTGGAAGAGCGTGCACCACCGCGCAATAAACCAGGCACGCTGATTTGGGGCCTGGGCGCTGTGTTATTAATTATTGCTATCGCAGCACAACTTGCCTGGTTTAACCGGGATTATTTCCTGCGGCGATACCCTGAGATCACGCCCTGGGCGAAGCAGATATGCGAGCGTTTGCATTGCGAATTGTTCAGGCAACGAAATGTTTCAGCCATCGAAATTCTCAATCGTGACGTACGTCTGCACCCACTTTATTCCGATTCATTGCTGGTTAATGCGACCATGGCCAACCGCGCCAATACAATACAACCATTCCCGCGCATACAATTTACCCTGTTTGGCACCAATGGCCAGATTATTGCATTCAGGGAATTTACACCGGGTGAATATCTTGATGAAAGTATTGCCGTTAATGATGGTATGCTGCCTGAACAACCAATTCATTTTGTCCTGGAAGTTACCGGACCAACCGATGGCGCTGTGAGTTTTGAGTTTCGATTTCTGTGACGCAGTTCAATTATTCTTGTTGATTATATGTAAGTTGTTAAATCATCTTTTATCCGGTTTCAATTATCGTTAAGATGTGCACCTTGTTATATTCAGCCGCCATAATCAAAAGAAGCGGTGTGGTTATTGAGAATAGGACCTCATATATTAAAAAATAATCTAATCCTGGCACCTATGGCCGGTGTAACCGACAGACCCTTCAGGCAATTATGCAGAAAACCAGGCGCGGGTCTTGCAGTGTCTGAAATGGTAACGTCCAACGCAGCCCTCTGGAGCAGTCGGAAAACACAACACCGGCCGGATCACAGTGGCGAAAATTCTTCACACACCATACAAATTGCATGGGCGGCGGACCCAGGGAAAATGACCGGGGCCGCGCAATTCAAGGTGAACAACGGCGCCGAAATAATTGATATCAATATGGGTTGTCCGGCAAAGAAGGTATGCAATGTCATGACCGGGTCCGCTTTGTTACAGAATGTTGATATAACAACTTCGCAGCGGGTTGCAAGGGTACTGCAATACACCGGTGCAGACGGTATTATGTTCGGACGTGCTGCACAAGGTAATCCCTGGATCTTCCGGGAGATCGCCCATCATCTTGCTACTGGTGAATTTCTGAGACCGCCTTCCATGGATGAAATATGTGACATTTTGGTGAGTCACCTGCAAAACCTGTATGAGTTTTATGGTGAGTATATGGGTGTACGTATAGCGCGGAAGCATATTGGCTGGTATTGTAAGAACAAGCGCGATGCAAAGCTGTTTCGAGCACTCGTGAACAAGGCTGAAACAGCAATTGAACAATTACAAATTGTGCGTGGTTATTTTTCCGGACAAAAAGCACAAGAACTAGCAGCATGACAGCAGCAAAAACACATAAAGTAGGATCAAGCGTATCCCACCGTGGTAATCAGCATTGTCTCAGTGATAATGTTCGCATGGCGACGGAAAATTATTTTACTGATCTGGACGGTCATGAACCCAGCAATCTTTACGATCTCTTTTTAGCGCAGATGGAAAAGCCCCTGATCGAGGTTGTGATGCATAAAACCCGTGGCAATGTCAGCAAGGCGGCACAGGTCCTTGGTCTGAATCGGGGCACTTTGCGCAGCCGCCTGAAGAAATACGGTCTCGATTGAATATACCCCCCCTGCAAAAAGCCATAGGTCAGATGACGTATTGCTTATGCAGAGAAATTTTTATGTGTCCTCTCAAGTTAACTGTAAAGATTTATGGTAACGGTTAAACGTGCGCTGGTCAGCGTCTCTGATAAAAATGGTGTGGTTGCTTTCTGTCAGGACCTGACAAAGCTCGGTGTCACAATTCTTTCAACTGGTGGTACAGCGAAATTACTGGCCGAAAATAGTATCAAGGTTATTGAAGTCTCTGACTATACCAGTTTCCCCGAGATCATGGATGGGCGTGTCAAGACACTGCATCCAAAGATTCATGGTGCGTTACTGGGCAGGCGCGGCAAGGATGATGCCGTTATGAAACAGCACGGCATTGAACCTATTGATCTTGTGGTCGTGAATCTTTATCCGTTTGAAACCATAATCAGCAAACCGGATTGTACGCTAGCCGATGCCATTGAAAACATTGATATCGGTGGACCTGCCATGCTGCGTTCGGCTGCCAAGAATCATGCCTTTGTCGGTGTTATTGTCGATGCAAGTGATTACCCAAAAGTCCTGGAGGAACTCAAGGCAAATAAGTGTTCGCTCTCTGACGAAACACGTTTTTATCTTGCGCAGAAGGTCTTTGCCCATACTGCAAACTATGATGCCAATGTATCTAACTATCTTGGCTCGGTTGATAAAGACGGTTCACATATGGATTATCCGCTGACCTATACGACACAATTTATCAGACAGCAGAGATTGCGCTACGGGGAAAACCCGCATCAGACAGCCGCATTTTATACACAACAGCATCCACCTGCCGGAACCCTGGCGAGCGCCAGACAACTCCAGGGCAAGGAATTGTCCTACAACAATATCGCGGACAGCGATGCCGCGCTTGAATGTGTGCTGTCATATCAGAAACCGGCCTGTGTCATTGTGAAACATGCCAATCCCTGCGGTGTTGCCGTCTGCAAAAATCTTCTCGATGCCTACGAACGCGCCTACGCTACCGATCCGACCTCGGCCTTCGGCGGAATTATTGCCTTTAATCATGAACTGGATAAGCAAACTGCCCGCGCCATTATTGATAAACAGTTTGTTGAGGTCATCATTGCGCCTGCTGTAGATAAAGCGGCGCTTGAGGTGCTTGCTGAAAAATCGGGGATCCGGGTATTGGTTGCAGGTAAAAGAGAATATGTAATCCGGCAACTGAACCTCAAACGAGTTAGTGGCGGTTTGCTGGTACAGGACAATGATCTCGGCAGGATAACAACATCTGATTTGAAGGTTATGACAAAAAGATCTCCAAAGGATAAGGAGCTTGACGATCTGATGTTCGCCTGGACGGTTGTGAAATATGTTAAATCCAATGCCATAGTTTTTGCGAAAGATAATCACACAATCGGAATCGGAGCCGGTCAAATGAGCCGGGTCTACAGTGTACGCCTCGCAACAATCAAGGCAGAGGATGCAGGACTGAAGATTGAAGGAGCAGTTATGGCTTCAGATGCCTTCTTTCCATTTCGTGATGGTATTGATATTGCTGCCAAGGCAGGGATCAGGGCAGTGATTCAACCAGGCGGTTCCCTGCGTGATAAGGAAGTGGTACAGGCGGCGGATGAGCATGATATTGCGATGGTCTTCACAAATATCAGACATTTCCTGCATTAAAAAATGAATGTACTTGTTGTCGGTGGAGGAGGACGTGAACACGTCCTGGCATGGAAGGCGGCCCAGTCCAGGCAGGTCGAGATCGTATACGTTGCGCCAGGAAATGCGGGAACAGCGACGGAGGATAAACTTGCCAATATCGCTATCAGTGCCGAGGATACTGATGGACTGGTTGCCTTTGCGCGCAAAGAAAGAATTGATCTGACCATCATCGGTCCCGAAGCGCCTCTCGTTGCGGGCATTGTTGATACATTTGACGCGGCAGGTCTGCGTTGCTTCGGCCCTGCAATAACCGCCGCTGTTCTT
Organism: Gammaproteobacteria bacterium; assembly: GCA_016198885.1. Classification (GTDB taxonomy): domain Bacteria; phylum Pseudomonadota; class Gammaproteobacteria; order Eutrophobiales; family Eutrophobiaceae; genus JAENIZ01. The sequence continues at coordinate 18,878 of JACQHV010000225.1, read as the reverse complement.
GAGGGCTCAAAATCCTTTGCCAAGGAATTTCTGAAACGCCACAAGATTCCAACCGCGGACTATCAGATCTTTACGGAAACTGATCCAGCCATCCGCTATATTTGCGATAAAGGCATTCCGATTGTCATAAAGGCAGACGGTCTCGCCGCCGGTAAAGGTGTAGTTATCGCACTGAACGAACAGGAAGCTATCACCGCTGTAACCGATATGCTTTCCAGTAATAAATTCGGGGAGGCCGGGCAGCGTATTGTCATCGAGGAATTTCTTTCGGGTGAAGAGGCGAGTTTTATTGTGATGACGGATGGCGAACATATTCTTCCGCTTGCGAGCTCACAGGACCACAAGGCGCGTGATGATGGCGACAGAGGACCTAATACGGGTGGAATGGGCGCCTACTCACCCGCACCCGTTATTACCAGAAACATTCATGACCGCATAATGCGCGATGTCATTGCACCCACTGTCCGTGGAATGGCAGAAGAAGGACGGAAATATGTGGGATTTCTCTATACTGGTTTGATGATTACCCCCGACGGCACACCGAAGGTACTGGAATTTAATTGCCGCTTTGGTGATCCGGAAGCACAACCGATTATCATGCGCCTGAAAAGTGATCTGGTGGAATTATGTGTTGCTGCTCTGGATGGAAAATTAAATGAAGTCAATGCTGAGTGGGATAAACGCGCTGCGTTAGGGGTGGTGCTGGCTTCAGCCGGTTATCCTGTGAGCGCCACCAAGGGTGATGTCATCACCGGTCTCAACAGTGCATTCCCTGAAAATGTAAAAATATTTCATGCGGGAACTGCGGTAATAGATGGTCAGATCGTAACAGCCGGTGGACGTGTGCTTTGTGCAACTGTTCTGGGCGCAAACGTCACACAGGCGCAGAAGGCCGCATATCAGGCCATTGCAAAGATCAACTGGGACGGAATGTTTTATCGCAGGGATATCGGCTACCGGGCGGTAGCGCGGGAGCAGGATCAGGCATGATTATCGGATATGCCGTTAAAGAAAATATTTCAATGAGAAAACCCGGCTATCAAAGAAAGCTGCCGATGTTGAACGACACACCCAGTATGACAAACAATATGGAAATAACTGTTACCGCAATGATGTGATATGCGAGCACATTCAGACTGGAATTATTCAAGTGCGGGATGATTCGAAGACGCGCATGAGCTGCGAGCATCAACGTTATCAGCAACAAAAACAGTTTCTCTGCTATAAGTCTCGAATTCGGGTTGTCGAAAGAAAACCAGGATGTGATTGACGGTACCCTGAGATAAGCAAGCCAGATTCCAGTGATCACCTGGATAATCAGCGCCGGAATACCGAGTTTTTCAAATCCTGATTCAAACTGAAGTAAAATGTCTGGAGATCGGTTTTTCAATGCTCGCGGGAGGACAGTCAAGGACAGCACAAGATGTCCGCCCGTCCAGATAGATGCACCCAGAATATGAAGTAATAACATGAATTTGTACATAATCCGGTTCAACAATATTTATAGAAAGGCGTAATAAATCTGGCGCAAAAGATAAGCAGGTATTTAAACTTTCCAGGACAGGAAATTTTTTAACAACGTGAGTCCGGCCTTCTGGCTTTTTTCCGGATGGAATTGCGTGGCGAAGATATTGTCACAAGCAGCGGCCGAGGTGAATTGAGACGCATAGTCAGTCCTGGCTGCGATGTCATTTTCGTTTTCAGGTTGCACATAGTAACTGTGCACAAAATAAAATCGTGTGCCATTTTCAATTCCTTTCCAAAGAGCATGTGTATTTTGTTGATAAACCTGATTCCAGCCCATATGTGGTATCTTGCAGATACATCCATGTTCATCCTTTACGTTATCCCGGAAGCGGATGACCCGGCCCGGGATGATGCCAAGCCCCTTTGTACCGCCATCTTCATCGCTTTCATCCATGAGGGATTGAAGACCAAGACAGATACCGAGAAAGGGTTTTGTGTTGATGCATTTTCTGATGACCTCATCCAGTCCTTTTTGTTTGATACTGGTCATGCACTGACCAATCGCTCCCTGTCCAGGAAACACTACCCGATCAGCCGCCAAAATCTGTTCCGGTTTATCGCTGACGATCACCTGATGCTTTTTATCGGCGATGAACTCGAGCGCTTTGGCGACTGAACGCAGATTACTGGTGCCGTAGTCGAGGACAACAACAGTGGCCATGGTTTTATCTAATCAGAGTTTGCCCTTGGTGGAAGGCAACTTACCCTTCATACGCGGGTCAAGTTCCACCGCCATGCGCAGTGCACGGCCAAAGGCCTTGAAGATGGTCTCGGCAATGTGGTGGGCATTACGGCCGCTGAGATTTTCAATGTGCACGGTCACCATGGCGTGATTGACGAAGCCCTGAAAGAATTCATAGATGAGATCGACATCGAATTCACCGATGCGGGCACGCGGATATTGCGCGGAATACTCCAGACCCGGACGTCCGGAGCAATCAAGCACGACACGCGACAGGGCCTCGTCAAGCGGCACATAGGAATGCCCGTAACGGCGGATGCCTTTTTTATCTCCCAGAGCCTTGGTAAACGCCTGGCCGAGTGTGATTCCGACATCTTCCACGGTGTGATGCGCATCGATCTCGAGATCCCCTTTCGCCTTGATAGTGAGATCAAACATGCCATGGCGTGCTACCTGTTCCAGCATGTGTTCAAGGAAGGGAATATTGATGTCCAGGACAGTGCCACCTTGCCCATCCAGTCCCAGACTGACTTCGATTTGTGTTTCCTTGGTCACGCGTTTTATTTTCGCGTTACGTTTACTCATGGCTTTTTATGGTTAGTTAACTGAAATTTGGTCACAATAGGATAACCTCTTAACTCATGTCTTACCAATAAAACACATGGATTCAGGAAATGATCGATATTGATGCGGTAAAGGTTTATCTACTGGAATTGCAGGATCGAATTACTGCCGCCTTGCGCAATATCGACGTTAATCCGGTCTTGCAGGAGGATAACTGGCAACGCAAGGAAGGGGGTGGTGGCCGCAGCCGGATCATTCAGGAGGGCAAGGTGATTGAACAGGCCGGGATTAATTTTTCGCATGTTTGCGGTACAAATCTGCCTCATTCCGCGACTGTGAATCGGCCGGAATTAACAGGACGATCTTATCAGGCACTGGGTGATTCACTGGTTATCCATCCACTGAATCCTTATGTTCCAACCACACATATGAATGTGCGCTTCCTTGTCGCGGAGAAAAAAAATACCGAACCTGTTTGGTGGTTTGGAGGCGGTTTTGATCTGACACCTTATTACGGTTTTGAGGAAGACGCGCGCCACTGGCACACGACAGCAAAAGATGCCTGTACCGGGTTCGGGAAGGACGTTTATCCGAAATACAAGCAATGGTGTGACGAGTATTTTTATATTAAACACAGGCAGGAACCGCGGGGAATTGGCGGCCTGTTTTTCGATGATCTCAATACGTGGAGTTTTAAAAAATGTTTCGCGTTCTTGCAGAGTGTCGGCAATCATTTTTTGTCTGCCTATCTGCCGATTGTCGAGCGCAGAAAAGACATACCTTATGGCGATCGTGAACGGGATTTTCAATTGTATCGGCGCGGACGCTATGTTGAATTCAATCTGATGTACGATCGCGGGACAATATTTGGTCTGCAATCCGGCGGCAGAACGGAATCGATCCTGATGTCATTACCGCCACGGGTTAAGTGGCAATACAATTGGCAGCCCGAGTCTGGATCTGCTGAGGCAGAACTTTATGAGAAGTTCCTGAAACCGCGGGACTGGATTTAGAAACGGTGAAGCGCGCCTCGTGAAGCGTATCTCGTATAAGGTTGTTACGCTTCACGCTTCACGGACAACTCTTCACGTATTTGGTTGCACCTGCAACCAGATAGTTACCGGCCCATCATTCGTAAGGGTTACCTGCATAACCGCACCAAATTGTCCTGAGTGAACGTGTATATATTGTTCTTTTGCGCGGGCGACGAGGTAATCAAACAATTGTTTGCCAATCTCGGGTGGTGCGGCGGAGCTGAAGCTGGGACGCATACCCTTGTGAGTGTCTGCGGGGAGGGTGAATTGCGGGACAAGTAACAGGCCACCTTGAATATCGGTAAGACCCAGGTTCATCTTTCCATTCTGATCGGAAAAGACACGATAGCCCAATAATCTATCAAGCAATCGATCTGCCTGTGTTTTTGTATCCCCCCTTTCTATACCGATGAATACGAGAAGGCCATTTTTTATACTGGCAATAATTTTGTTATCAACTGCAACACAGGCCTCCGTTACCCTTTGCAGCAGTCCAATCATGAACGATTAGATCAAGGTCATATTATTTTCAGATAATCCAAGATGATGACAGCAAATACGGCAACTGGTGTAGCAAGAACAACCCATTCCATGTTGCGCCGCCCCAACCATCCAGTGAAGTGCAGAATCAATACGGCTATTGCGAGTGCATAGATGATGTAAAAGATCATGGCTTCTCCCGAGGTATTTGCAATAAATTCAGTCCAGTTACTCTAAACACATATCAGCAAGTAATAAACCCATTTAATAATAATGCGTTGTAAGACGATATAACTATATGAAATTCAGGTGATTTTCTTATAAAACCGGATTTGAATCAATAAATCATTGCAATGTTCTGATTTCCTTGTCGTCGGCAATCAGTAACAAATCCGCTGGACGCCTGGCGAACAACCCGTTTGACACTACACCGGCAATGTTATTCAACTCTGCTTCAAGTTCTGCGGGTTGCACGATCGACAGATTGTGTACATCCAATATGATATTGCCGTTATCGGTGGTAAAACCTTCACGTAATACTGGTTGTCCGCCAAGTTTTGCAATCTGCCGGCCGACATAACTTTGCGCCATGGGGATGACTTCAACCGGCAGGGGAAATTTCCCCAGCACAGGCACCAGTTTTGAGTCATCAATGATACAGATGAATTTTTTACTGGCGGCGGCAACGATCTTTTCACGGGTCAATGCGCCGCCTCCACCCTTGATCAGATGCAGATGTTTGGTGGCCTCATCTGCACCATCGATGTAGACAGGCAGTTCGATAACGCTGTTTAACGGCATAACGGGAATGTGGTGTTTGCGCAGTAATGCTTCGGAGGCCGTTGAGCTGGATACCACGCCTTCAATCCTATGCCTGATTGTCGCGAGTTTTTCAATAAAGAAATTTACCGTACTGCCGGTACCGACACCAACGATCATGTCATCTTTTATATACTGAAGCGCCGCCTCGGCCACCCGTTGTTTTTTTTCACCCTGAGACATGTTCAAACTCTTGTATTATGAATGCCCGGCTACGTGCTTAAATGTTATCTTAAGGCACCACTGCTGAAGTCAGTGGTGCATGCGGTAAATGGATTTACCGCCATTTTACAATCGCAGAGGTGATTGTAAAATGAAGAAAAATAAAAATCGCATTTTTATTTTTCTTCTGTGAAAAACGCCAGGGATGACTTTTTCAGAGGTTCATAAAATATATGTTGAATAAATACAAAAAACTAATTGCTGAGGCATGCACCCGGGTTTATGAAGTGGCAAAGAAAACCACACTTGATTATGCCCCGGAATTATCACTCCGGCATAAGAACACTATCTGGCTGAAACGAGAAGACCAGCAGCCTGTCTTTTCCTATAAGTTGCGCGGCGCATATAATCTCATGGCAACGCTTACGGAAAAAGAACGTCAGCAAGGTGTAATAACCGCTTCTGCAGGAAATCATGCGCAGGGTGTTGCCTTGGCAGCACAGAAGCTCGGGGTCAATGCCCTCATTGTCATGCCAAAAACCACACCTGAGATCAAGATTACCTCGGTAAAACGATTGGATGCGAATGTGGTTTTGCACGGTAATACTTATGACGAAGCCAAGGATTATGCAATTGAACTCGCCGGTGAAAAAACCATGACCTATGTCCCGCCATATGATCATCCTGTTGTCATTGCGGGACAGGCGACTGTCGGTGTGGAAATCCTGGATCAACATCCAGGCCCCATCGATATTATCTTTGTTCCTGTCGGAGGAGGTGGCCTGATAGCCGGTATCGCCGTTTATGCCAAAGAGCGAAATCCGATGATCAAAATTATCGGTGTTGAATCCGATGAAGCACCCTGCATGTATCATGCGCTTGAAGCAGGCGAGCGTATAGTGCTTGAACGTATCGGTATCTTTGCTGATGGCGCGGCGGTCAGGCAGGTGGGGGAAGAACCCTTTCAAATTGCACAAATGTTTGTGGATGAAGTGTTATTGGTAACCAATGATGAAGTATGCGCTGCTGTGCAGGATATATTTGAGGACACACGTTCTATCCCGGAACCTGCCGGAGCACTGGCGCTTGCCGGTCTGAAACAGTATGTAAAACGGGAAAAGATCACGAACAAGGATCTGGTTGCCATCTTCAGCGGCGCCAATGTCAATTTTGATCGGCTGCGCCATATTGCCGAGCTCTCGGCACTGGGCGAACATCGTGAAGCATTAATCGCAACGACTATTCCGGAGCGTCCGGGGAGCTTCCGTGCCTTTTGTCATGATCTGGGACCGCGTCTCATTACCGAGTTTAATTACCGCTATGCGGATACCAAAGAGGCGCATGTTTTTGCGGGGATTCAACTGCGTCATGGCATAGAAGAAAAAAACGCGTTGATTCAGCACTTGACTGAAAAGGGTTATAAGGTTGTCGATCTGAGCAATGATGAAGTGGCCAAGATGCACGTCCGTTACATGGTCGGTGGTCATGCCTCACATGCAGTCAATGAAAGACTGTACCGGTTTGAATTTCCGGAACGATCCGGTGCGCTGTTGCACTTTCTTACCCAGATGGGAGAGCGCTGGAATATCAGTCTGTTTCATTACAGAAATCACGGTGCTGCCTATGGCCGGGTGTTGATGGGAATTCAGGTCAGCGATAAAGAACGTGCAGAGTTTCAGAAATTTCTGGATGGACTAGAGATGCAATATTGGGAAGAGAACAATAATCCCGCCTATAAAATGTTTTTAAGCTAGAGTGAAATGTGAATCGTGAAAAGTATCTCGTGAAGCATTACATAATTTTCTTGTTTTCAAGGCTTAATATTATATTCCATTCCTTTTTCGTCACCGGCATCACCGATAACCGATTGCCTCGTTGCATCAATTTCATGTTTTGTAATGATTTAGTGTCGCGGAGTTCAGTCAGTGTAATTGTCCGATTTAGCTTGCGTTTTAATTTGACATCTACGCGGTACCAGGCCGGATTGTCCGCTTTGCTTTTTGGATCATAATATTTATGTTTTGGATTGAAGGCGGTGGAATCGGGATAGCCTTCCTTCACAATTTCCATAATACCGACTATGCCCGGTTCCTCACAGCTTGAGTGGTAGAAAAGCGCGAGATCGCCCTTTTTCATTTCATCGCGCAGCATGTTGCGCGCCTGATAATTGCGTACGCCATCCCAGGGTTCGGTTATGCCCGGACTTCTCATCAGATCATCAATACTGAACACATCCGGTTCGGATTTCATTAACCAATACTGCATACGGGAAGCGTATTACGCGAAATTTGAAGCGTTATGGATGAACCGTAAAGCGACTTTCATGAAGCATGAGGTGTGATACGAAATACGCTTTACGACAAACGCTTTACACAAAAGGAAGAGGGTATCAACCGCAGTGACGTATTACAGGTTTCGAACTTGAACCGAAGTCCAAGTGGGAACAGCGGGCGTCATATCAGGACATCCTTTGTGGACGTGCACAACAATAACGCGGTTTAGTTCCCTGTGTATTGCAATATAGGCTCAAGTTAACACACACCTGTACACTGACACTGCAGAAGATACCCAAGCTTTAAAATCATAACTGCCACGTCAGATATATCCCTGCTTCAGTTTATTGCATTTCCATTTGTTTGCCCTTTACCAGGGCATCATCTATTTTATTCTGCAAGCGACGAATCAAATTGTCTACCTGGGAAGTATAGCTGTCATTTTCCTGTTTGTATTGCAGAAGTTCATGGGCGATATTCAACGCAGCCATTACCGCAATCCGCTCAGTACCAATAACCTTTCCCGAGCGTTTAACATCTTTCATTTTGACATTGAGTAATTCTGTGGCGCGATGCAGTAAATCACGTTCATTTTCATCACAATTGATCAGGTATTCCTTATCCAGGATTGTGACGCTGATTGGCCTTGTGCCCTTGCTCATGAACGTGTTTCCATGGCCCGCAAACGCGAAATCATGGATTCAATACGGCTTCGTGCCTGTTCAGTCTTCTCTATAAGCAAGGCACGTTCATTGACGAGGTTTTCCTGCTGGTTGCGCAATGCAGAGTTTTCAGTCTTGAGTTGATCGACGGTGCGAATAAGTTCATCAACGCGGGCCTCAAGTGCCGCAAGGTCGTTATTGTCGCTATGTTTATCAGTCATGATAAATTCCGAATATCTGTCTTATTCGATGGACAAGACCTGATGATTAATTATTATTGATAATGCAATATAGAGCGGCCATTGATGACGGTCAAGACATGACAAGGTTATTGTGTAATCTATTATGATGTTAAGATACATTTTATTCTGCAAAATAATGATATTGTTCAGAATTTGTATTATCCGGGTCTGTTTGAACAGTTAAAGTAATGTTGAATTTCAATGATCTTGATAAATTGCTCATTGATGCACAGACGGGCAGCCGCGCAGCGGAGTGTCACGGTTTTCTGTGTGGATATCGCTGTATCAGCAATCACGTGGAAGAAGAATTGTTCATAAAATATCTATTGGCTGATACGACAGACGATGTAACATTTCACGAATGTTGTTCACAGATTACTGAACTTGCCTCTGACATCAATACACAAATATCTTCATCTGATTTTGAATTACAGTTGCTATTACCTGAAGATGACAGGCCGTTGCAGGAGCGCAGTATTGCACTCATAGAATGGTGTCAGGGCTTTTTAAGCGGACTGGGTATTGGCGGGATGGTTGATACCGATTCAATTTCGGCTGAAAGCAGGGAGTTTATCGATGATTTGTACAAAATATGCCGGTTGAATGCGGAAGAAATAGAAGATTCCGGCGAGGAAGAGGAATCTGCATTAATCGAATTGATAGAATATGTGCGCATGGGCGTGATCATGATACATGATGAATTTCAGGGTCTGCCTGTTGCGATAAGTCGTCCAGAGGTGCTGCATTGATGAATATTAAAGAATACCGGAGACGCCGGAAAAAACTGATGGATATGATGGGACATGAAAGCATGGCCATCATTCCAACAGCCCCTGTGCGTGTCCGTAATCGCGATGTTGAATATCCGTTTCGCCCTGACAGCGATTTTTATTATCTGACCGGCTATCCGGAACAGGAGGCGGTCGCTGTATTGATCCCTGATCGTCACCACGGTGAATATGTGCTTTTTTGCCGCGAGAATGATCCTGTCATGGAGACATGGAATGGCCGCCGTGCGGGGCTTGAAGGTGCGCGTGAAATCTATGGGGCGGATGATGCCTTTCCGATTGAAGACCTTGATGAAATACTACCCGGGATGTTGGAGGATCGTGAGCGCATTTTTTACACCATGGCGAGTGATACGGTGTTTGATCAACGCGTTCTGGGTTGGGTGAATCAGGTGCGCAAGCGTGTGCGCACCGGTGTTAATGCACCGGAGGAATTTATCTCACTGACCCATTTTCTCCATGAAATGCGCCTGTATAAAAGCCGTTACGAGATTGCTGCCATACGCAAGGCAGCAAGGATTTCAGCCGCTGCCCATAAAAGGGCAATGCAGATCTGCCGCCCCGGTCTCTATGAATATCAGATCGAAGCAGAGCTTAGATATGTATTTATGCAACATGGTGCGCGCCATTCGGCATATCCGCCCATCGTCGGCAGCGGGGCAAACAGTTGCATCCTGCATTACACGGAAAACAGGGAAAAGCTCAAGGACGGGGATATGTTGCTGATCGACGCGGGATCTGAATATGAAGGATACGCGAGTGATATCTCCAGAACATTTCCCGTCAATGGCACCTTCAGCAAGGAACAACGGGAAGCATATGAAGTTGTGCTAGGTGCGCAACTTGCGGCAATAAATAAAGTTCGTCCCGGTAATCACTGGAATGAACCACATGATGCCGCTATCCGGGCGCTCACTGAAGGATTGGTCGATCTCGGCGTCCTCAAAGGCAGGGTGAGAAACCTTATAAAAGAACAATCTTATGCGACCTACTATATGCACAGGACCGGACACTGGCTTGGCATGGATGTGCATGATGTGGGTGAATACAAGGTCGAGGGTGAATGGCGCACATTCGCGCCTGGTATGGTGCTTACCGTTGAACCAGGTTTGTATTTCCCTGCACGTACAAAAGGCCTGGCCAAGAAGTGGTGGAATATCGGCATACGTATTGAAGATGATGTCCTTGTCACCGACAATGGCAACGAAGTATTGACCATTGATGCACCAAAGCAGGTAGAAGAAATCGAAAAATTAATGGCTCATGAGATCGCTGCCTGATTATGACGTAATAATCGTGGGTGGCGGGATGGTGGGTGCCAGTCTCGCCTCGGCACTGTGTGTCGAACAATTCCGAATTGCAATTGTTGAGGCAGTATCATCCCGTTCCGACAATCAACCCAGTTATGATGACCGTGGTCTTGCCTTGTCACTCTCTTCACAACGCATCCTAGCTGGCCTTGGTCTGTGGGATAAACTCTGCAGCACTCCAATACGGCATGTGCATGTCTCTGATCGGAAGCATTTTGGTTTTGTGCGCCTGCATGCCGAAATGCTGCATATCCCGGCCCTGGGTTATGTTGTTACCGCTCGAGAGCTTGGGAGGGTCCTGCTGGATCGTTTAGATATGACAGATAATATTGAATTCTTCTGTCCGGCAACAGTTGATGCGGTCTGGATCGAGCCCGCCTGTGCAAAGGTAATTGTAAATATTGACGGTGTGACAAGGACTCTGAAAAGTCAATTAGTCATTGCGGCAGATGGAACACACTCCCGATCCAGGGAATTGCTGGGTATTACTGTGCAGATCAAGGATTATGGCCAAACCGCCATAGTGACGAATGTAACGCCGGAAAAACCGCATTGTGATACGGCCTATGAAAGATTTACTGAATCCGGGCCACTCGCCTTATTACCATTATCTGATCAACGATATGCTGTGGTGTTTACAGTCAACACATGTGATGCAGGGCATTATCTGCAGATGGATGATTATACATTCACTAACTGTCTACAAAGACGGTTCGGGCGGCGGCTGGGCAGATTTCAACACATCGGCGCACGCAAATCTTATCCCATCAAAATGATTTCGGCGCGTGAGCAGGTGCGTGATCGGGTTGTCATTCTGGGAAATTCTGCACATACGTTGCATCCCAATGGCGCACAGGGATTTAACCTCTGTTTGCGTGATGTTGCAGGTCTGGCCGAGATCTTGATCCCCGCCCTGAGCGAAAATAAGGACGTAGGTGAACGGGAGTTGCTCAATATCTATCTCGCTGCGCGTCAGAAAGATCAGCGACATGTAATGCGGTTCAGTCATGCTCTTGCGACACTTTTTTACAATGAGCTTCCACATAAAGTACTGGTTAGAAATACCGGTATGTTGTTGACCGATATGTTACCGATAATCAAGAGATCATTTCTGCGCCAGGCGATGGGACTCTACGGCAGGCAACCCTCTCTGGTCCGGAGCCTTGCCTTATGAAGAGAAGGAATAATTACGATACGGAAGTCATTATTGTGGGTGGTGGACTGACCGGTTGCACAATTGCCGCGCTTCTCGCGAGGCAGGATATTCACTGTATCATTCTGGAAGAATGCGCCAGAACATCTGGCAATTCTGAAATACGGACAGACCCGCGGGCGCTTGCCATTACACGTGCATCCGCGAATATACTGGGCTCAACAGGGGCATGGCAACATCTATCCAGGGACAGGATTGGTTATTTTTCCGGAATGCATGTGTGGGATGAAAACGGGGCGGGTGAGATCCACTTTGATAGCGCCGAGCTGTGTGAACCCACTCTCGGTTATATCATTGAACAGACGATACTGGAACAGGCCCTGCAGCAGTCGCTTGAGGGGGTCGAGTGTGTTACATGGTACCGGCCTGCAACACCGGCATCTTTGATGCAGGGAGATAACGGGATAACCGTAACACTGGAAGATGGTCGTAATCTGTGCGCGAGTCTGATAGTGGCTGCAGACGGTGCAAGATCCAGGATCAGGACACTCGCCGCTATCGACTATCCACAGTATGATTATCACCAGCAGGCAGTAGCCTGTGTGGTGAAAACAGAAAAACCACACACACATGTTGCAAGACAGCGGTTTTTGCAAAACGGGCCATTGGCTTTCTTGCCCATGGCTGATATCAGGCAATGCGGCATCGTCTGGTCAACATCCCCTCAACATGCAAGGTCATTGCTGGCGTTGGATGAACAGGAATTCAATATGGCCCTCGGAGAAGGGCTTGATAATGTATTGGGCAGGATCGTTTCGAGCGGACCCCGGGCATGTTTTCCCCTGCAGCATGCCCAGGCAAGAGAGTATTGCCGGCCAGGACTTGCACTGATTGGTGATGCAGCTCATACCGTACATCCACTGGCGGGGCAGGGTGCGAATCTGGGTCTGCTTGATGCAGCAGTGTTGGCCGAGGTTGTGCTTGATGCAAAAAACAGGAACAGGGACATCGGGGCCTATCTGGTATTGAGACGATACGAACGCTGGCGCAAGGGCGAAAATTACGCCATGCTGAAGTTATTGCAGGGATTCAAGTATCTGTTCGAGAGTAAATTACTGACGGTAAGATATCTAAGGAATCTCGGACTTGATCTCACAGACAGGGCAATACCCGTAAAGCATATGTTTATGCGCTATGCAATGGGGTTGACAGGAGACCTGCCAGCGGCTGCACGCGCAACCTCATAATCAGGTACAATTCCGCCGTACATTTTCATTTTTCCGTAACTTTTTTGAAATTACCCGACAAATCAGTTTTAACCGCGCGAGCAGACGTATGACTGAAGTGGATAAATTAACCCCGCCGAATTTTATTCGCGCCATCGTCAGGGATGATTTGAAGAAAAACAAGAATAACGGCAGGGTGCACACACGCTTTCCACCGGAACCGAATGGTTATTTGCACGTCGGCCATGCCAAATCTATCTGTCTCAATTTCGGCATTGCAGCTGAAAATGATGGCGGCCTGTGCAACCTGCGTTTTGATGATACCAATCCGGAAAAGGAAGATGTCGAATATACCGAGGCCATTATGGAAGATGTTCATTGGTTGGGATTTGATTGGGAGGATCGGCTTTATTACGCCTCGGATTATTTCGAACAACTGTATGACTACGCAGTCCGGTTGATCAAGGACGGCAAGGCCTATGTAGACAGTCTGGGCGCCGATGAAATGCGGGAATATCGTGGGACATTGACGAAACCCGGCCGCGAGTCACCAGATCGAAATCGCAGTATCGAAGATAATCTTGATTTGTTCGCACGGATGCGCGCCGGTGAATTTGATGAAGGCAGATATGTGCTCCGCGCAAAAATAGATATGGCATCACCAAACATTAATATGCGTGACCCGGTCATCTATCGCATCAAAAAGGCGCATCATCATCGCACCGGAGACAAGTGGTGCATTTATCCCATGTATGACTATACGCATTGCATATCAGATGCGCTGGAAGGCATTACGCATTCAATCTGTACCCTTGAGTTTGAAGATCACCGCCCACTCTATGACTGGTGCCTGGATCAATTGCCTGTACCCTGTCATCCGCAGCAGATCGAATTCGCCCGGCTCAATCTCAACTATACCGTCATGAGCAAGCGCAAACTGAATGAGCTTGTGAATGAAGGTCATGTCAGCGGCTGGGATGATCCGCGCATGCCGACCATTACAGGGATGCGACGGCGGGGATATACACCGGCGGCCGTCCAGGATTTTTGTGAACGTATAGGTGTGACAAAAAACGATACGGTAATTGATATGTCAGTGCTTGAAAATTCCGTGCGAGAGGACCTGGACAAGACGACACGCCGTGTAATGGCCGTGTTGCGGCCATTGCGTGTCGTTATTAACAATTATCCCGAGAATAAAACTGAAGAACTTGATGCGCCTTATCATCCAAACAGGCCGGAGATGGGTAGCCGCAAGGTGCCCTTTTCCAGAGTCATTTATATTGAACAGGATGATTTCATGGAGTCCCCCCCGAAGAAGTTTTTCCGCCTCTCACCCGGAGCAGAGGTCCGGTTGCGTTATGCGTATTTCATCAGATGTGAGGAAATGATAAAGGACAAAAAGACTGGCGCGATAACTGAACTGCGCTGTACTTATGATCCCCGGACAAAAGGCGGAAACGCACCTGATGGCCGCAAGGTCAAAGGAACATTGCATTGGGTGTCTGCAAACCATGCCCTGCAAACCGAAGTGCGCCTGTACGATCGGCTGTTCAGAGTACCTGTACCTGACAGCACCGCTGAATGGAAATCATCTATCAACCCGGAATCGGTTAAAATCCTGAAGGATGCCTGTGTTGAGCCGGATCTTGCGCGGGCACAACCGGAAGAGCATTTTCAGTTTGAGCGCCTGGGATATTTTTGTGTGGACCGCAAGGATGCAGTGACAGGCAGGCCTGTATTCAACAGGACTGTAACACTGCGGGATTCCTGGGCGAAAGAGGGTAATAAGGCAAAATAGGGGGCTCTGATAGATCCAGGATGGACTAATTCAGAATTTCAACAAATTAATTGCTTGTCGTTACGCTGTTGCTGCCATAGAAGATCTGCGCCATCTCTTCCTTCAGGCGCTGCTCGATCGAAAGGCGTTGTTCATGCTCCAGCTCATCCACCGTGACATTGAACAGATAATTATTCAGGTCAAATTTCTTCAACATCATCTTTGTATGGAAGATGTTTTCCTCGTAGATATTGACATCAATCATCTGGTAATGCCGTTTTATATCCTTGGCGATAAAGTTCTGGATCGAGTTAATCTCATGATCGATATAGCGTTTTGTACCTGTGGTATCGCGGGTGAAACCCCGTACGCGGTAATCCATGATGACAATATCGGACTCAAAGCAATGGATCAGGCTGTTTAACGCCTTGAGCGGAGAGATCATGCCGCAGGTGCTCACATCAATATCCGCCCGGAAGGTGCATATCCCGAAATCCGGATGGCTTTCGGGATAGGTATGTACAGTCAGATGGCTCTTGTCCAGATGGGCAACGACGGCCTCCGATGTCCGGACAGGGACCCCGGTATTTTTGTCGATTACCTCAACCGAGGCCGGCCCTTCTTCCGAGATCAGAAAGGTAACACTCGCCCCGAGGGGATCATAATCCGCCCTGGCAATATTCAGGATATTGGCGCCGATTATTTTTGAAACATGCTCAAGTATCTGGGTGAGGCGGTCAGAGTTATAGGCCTCGTCGATGTATTGCATGTATTTATTCATCTGGGCTTCCGTGCGGGCATAGCAAACATCGTAGATGTTAAAGCTCAGGGTCTTGGTCAGGTTATTAAAACCCTGCAGACAGATTTTTTCTGAGGATGTTGTCATAACAGCTGATCCTCCCCCTTAAAGATGATTTAAAGGTAAATAATAGATCATTTGCACGACATTACCAGCAGGATCTTCACAATAGAAACTTCGCGCACCATCCCGGTGAGTCTTCGGTGCGGTTTTCATTTTCACATTGTGGGCGCTGAGGTATTTGAACCATTCATCCACAAGCCCGGGTTCATTGAGAATAAAGCCGATGTGGTCCAGCCGTTGCGTTCCCCGGGGACGTTTGCCAGGGGGAAGTCGATGCAGGGCAAGGTTGTCATTGCCCGAGCATAGATAGACATTGTCCTTGTCCGGTCGCCATTCCACTTTCATGCCCAGCAAACCCGCATAGAATTGTTCACATTTTTCCAGGTTGCTGACATTTAATGCCACATGGTGCATGCCGCTGGTTGGTGCTGGTCTCTCCATTCCTGAAGCCGACGGTATCGCCAAAGATGCGGCACCATACACCAGCATGAACCAAGATAAAAGTAAAATTATCTGAGAGATAGTCGCAGAAGAAAATGTATGGGAAAATTCCGGAAAAAATTATGAGAACAAACGGGATGAAAAATTTACCTGCCGCCCTTTATAAATCCGAAATCAAAAGCCTGCCTTTAATTAACAGCGGGAAGGTACGCGATATCTATGCCGTGGATGGCGATCACATGCTGATCGTGACGACAGACCGGATCTCCGCCTTCGATGTCATTCTGCCTGATCCCATTCCGGGGAAGGGACGGGTCCTGACGGCGGTTTCCAATTTCTGGTTCAACCGTACCCGCCATATCGTCCCGAACCATCTGAGCACATTGTCGCTCGAGGGAGTCATACCCGATGCCAGGGAGAGGACGCCGGTCGAAGGAAGGAGTGTTATCGTGCGTAAACTCAAGCCACTGCCGGTCGAGGCGATCGTCCGTGGCTATATCAGCGGTTCCGGCTGGAAGGAATATCAGAATACCGGCTCCATATCTGGCATCAAACTCCCTGCGGGCCTCAGACAGGCTGAGAAACTGCCTGAACCCCTGTTCACGCCCTCAACCAAGGCGGAGCTGGGAGTCCATGACGAGAATATCAGTTTTGAAAAAACTGTTGCTTTACTCGGGAAGGGCCTGGCTGAGAAGGTTCGAGATGTGAGTTTGAAGATTTATCAGGAATCGGCCGATTATGCCCGTAATCGCGGCATTATTATCGCAGATACCAAATTTGAGTTCGGAACGGATGAAAAAGGTAATCTGGTGCTTATTGATGAGGTCCTTACACCCGATTCATCGCGATTCTGGCCGGCGGATTCCTATCAGATTGGAATCAGTCCCCCGAGTTTCGACAAGCAATATGTGCGTGACTATCTGGAGACACTGGATTGGGACAAGACATCCCCAGGCCCGGAATTGCCCGATGACGTGATCAGGAATACCGCAGCGAAGTACAGGGAAGCCCAGGACCGCCTGACCCGATAATTATGATCACACTTACGCCTGACCGAATGATGAAATTCCTGGAATGAACGAACTGGAAAAACTGATTGCAGGATTCAGGCAGTTCAGAAAGCGTTATTACGAAGACGAACCTGAACTTTTCAAGCAATTAATCAATAAAGGGCAGTCACCCAAAGCACTCGTGATCGCCTGTTGTGATTCGCGCGTCCACCCTGCCCAGGTTATGGATACTGACCCCGGCGATATCTTTGTGGTACGTAATGTCGCCAATGTTGTCCCACCGTGTCAGGATGACGGCAAATCACATGGCACCAGCGCCGCAATCGAGTTCGCGGTAAAACACCTTGGAGTAAAACATATTATTATCTTTGGCCATGGTCAGTGCGGGGGCGTCAGGAGCTTGATGGAAGGTAAACATCAGGATCACAAGCATGGTTTTATTGACGCCTGGATGGATATTGTCGCCCCTGCCCGTGAGAAGATATTAAAGGAACACAGAGATGCAGCATTTGACGATCAATGCAGGGCCTGTGAGCTGGCGGTGATTGATATCTCGGTAAACAATTTAATGACATTTCCCTGGATCAGGGAAATGGTCGTCCGGAATAATTTATTTATCCACGGCTGGTATTTTGATATCGAGCAGGGAATCCTGTTCGAACGAGACAAATCAGAAAAAGGTTTCAGTCCCATCTGTTGAACAGTCTGTTATGATGCCGGCATGGTACATTCAGAATATTCAGACAATTAAACAGGATTTGAACGGTTATTTAATCATGAAAAATATTATCTCTATACTCTGTGCAATTGTTTTTCTATTCTCTGCCTGTTCAGACAACAGTGGCGCACAGAGTAAAAAAGATCATGTCTGGAAGGAACAGACAGACGCTATCGAAAAAGCCAAAGAGGTCGAAGGAATGGTTCAGGACAGCGCAGACGAGCAGCGTAAATTGATTGAAGAGCAGACTCAGTAACCTTTTCAGGAAAACTTTCAGAAGGTGATCCCGCTACACGACGATAATCCTACGGAAATCACACCCGTAGTGACGGTTACATTTATTGTGATTTGTGTTCTGGTGTATTTCTGGCAGGTTTCCCTCGGAAGTGAAGGATATCAAGCGGCGGTCTTCAGTCTTGGTGTGATCCCTGCAGTGTTGCTGGATAAAGTTCAACTGCCGGAGTCGCTTGCCATTATTCCGGCGGAACTCACTGTAATTACCTCCATGTTTTTACATGGAGGGTTTATGCACCTCGCGGGTAACATGCTGTATCTCTGGATCTTCGGCAACAATGTAGAAGATTCCATGGGGTATGTGCGATTTGTGATCTTTTATTTGTTTTGTGGCATTGCCGCGGTGATCGGCCAGACACTGCAAAACCCGGATTCCCAGATCCCGATGATCGGCGCGAGCGGCGCCATCTCCGGTGTGCTGGGGGCATATCTTCTGCTTTATCCGCACGCGAGAGTGCTGGTGCTTATTCCACTGGGATTTGTCTCACAAATGGTGCGGCTTCCTGCAGGCTGGGTTCTTGGCTTCTGGTTTGTGATCCAGTTGGCCAGCTCGGCGATGACGAGTTCTGAAGGAGGTGGCGTTGCCTGGTTCGCCCATATCGGCGGGTTTATTGCCGGAATGTTGCTTATCCCCGTATTCAAATATCGCCGTGTCCCGCTCTTCCATCCTGCGCATGTATCCAGACGTTGACATGAGCGGTTGTAACGATCTGATTCAACGGTGTACATTTACTGAAACCAGTCTTGTGTTGATTATATTTGACTTTATAAGAGAAAAATCTCATGAACCTTGATAAAGATAAGGTAATCGGTTTACTCAACCAGATTATGGAATTTGAACTGGCGGGAGT
>JACQHV010000226.1 GCA_016198885.1 Gammaproteobacteria bacterium | reverse complement strand
TCAATGGTTTGGATATTGTGGAAAAAATTGAAGAAGTCAGTACTACGAAGCGATCGGGTTATCAGGATGTGCCAGTAGAGGCAATCATAATTGAGAAGGCGGTAGTTATCGAAAAATAAATAAAGGATATTTCCCTGTCTGTTTTCAGAGCCGCTCATGCATACGCTATTCATCTCTGATCTACATCTCTGCAATGAACGTCCGGAAAAATTAACCTTGTTCAAAAAGCTGTTGCGCGGACCGGCACGCAAAGCAGATGCATTGTATATATTAGGTGATCTGTTCGAGGCATGGGCGGGTGATGATGACGATACACCTCCGCATCCGGAAATAATTTCCGAGCTCGCAGAATATACGGCTGCCGGAGCGCGACTCTATATCATGCGGGGTAACCGTGATTACCTGCTGGGTCAGGACTTTGCCGCTAAAACCGGCGGGCATTTAATTGATGATCCCGCAATCATCAAGTTGGGCGGTAAAAAGACATTATTAATGCATGGAGATACCCTGTGTACCGGAGACGTTAAATACCAGATTTATCGCCGCATTGTGAACAATGCCATCACCATAAAATTATTTCTGGCAATGCCATTTTCTCTGCGCGCAAAAATCTGGCATGGAATACGAAACCTGACCCGCAAGACAACGCAGAACAAATCACCCTATATCATGGATGTTCACCAACCCGCAGTTGCAAAAGCCATGCTGCGAAATGGTGTATTCGATCTAATCCATGGTCATACCCACAAACAGGCTATCCATGAATTTGCATTGAATGGTCAAACGGCAAGGCGTTTTGTTCTGGGCGATTGGTATGAAAGAGACTGCGTGCTGGTGGCGGATAACAGAGGGCTGCGCCTGTTAGGAGTTCAGGACTATCTGAACAGTGATTGGTGATTCGTTATTGTTTTTTTTTGCCATTCACCAGCTACCAATCACCAATCACTAATCACCAGTCTCATGACAGCAAACCAGACAATGTCATGAGCCCGAGTACACTCAGCCAGACAAGCAAGGTTCTGTTCAGTAACCCCTGTAATGAATGAATCCAATAATTATGATCTTCAAGAGATAATTCAATATCCGTAGGGTCCGGGTGCTGATAACTCAAGGCGCCAAGGCCGCTGGCCTTGATCACATCCTCATTGACTGAAAGGGATTGCCTTTCAACCTCACGCCAGGCCTCGACAGCATCCACGAGATCACCGCTGAGTGCATGGCCTAAAGCCAGTAATCTTGAAGATGGCCAGTTTAATATGTCATAGAGATCACGCGCTGAATCCGCATAATTGCCATGAATACCGGATTGCTGGTAACGCAACAGGCTGGCAAGGCGATATAACAATGCGCCGAATGGCCCAAGCACAATAAACCAGAAAAGAACGCCAAATAGGCGTTCATTGGCCTGAACAAGAATATTTTCAAGAATGAGATGTTCCTGTTCCATAGGCGCATCATTGGTAACAAATTCACTCGCGAGTATTTCTGCCTCGGCCTTGTTTCCCTCTTCAAGGGCATCTATGTAATCATCCAATTGTGCATTCAGGTATTTCGGGCCAAGTGAATAGAGTAAAACAGCAAGCGCAAATAACAGGCCTAACGGAGAAAACAATACCCTTAAACCATAATCAATTAATAAAAGGAGAAATAATGGTAATGATAATGTGCATATAGCACCCCCCGCGCCATTCCATACTTTGTATTGCGCAAGACGATTCTCAAGCCAATGCAAATATCGCTCAAACCAGGCCAGCCGGCGGATTTCATCAGAAACACTCACGAAATGCTCCACGGCCATACCGATTAAAATGATGATCAACGTCATATTTATTCAGACCACATCGTATTTATCCAGTAAGGCAAAATAATATGGCCAGTCGAATGACGGGCCGGGATCGGTTTTCCTTTTAGGCGCAATATGGCAATGACCTACAATATGATCATTTCCAATGGCAGGCCAGTGTCTTCTCAATATCAGAGTTAACCTCGCCAGTGAATCATATTGTACTTCCGTATATGGCCGGTCATCGCAGCCTTCAAGTTCAACACCTATGGAGAAATCATTGCACTGTTTTCGCCCCATGAATTCAGAAACACCCGCATGCCAGGCGCGACGGTTAAATGGCACATATTGGGTAATTTCACCTTCCCGATTTATCACGAGATGTGAAGCTACCCTCAAACCGGCGATCTCTGAAAAATACGGATGTATATCCGGTGAAAGTGTATTCGTGAATAACTGATCGATATAACCCCCACCGAATTCACCTGGTGGCAGACTGATACCATGAATCACGATGAGTTCAATCTCCGTGTCAGCCGGTCTCTCATCCTGATTTGGAGATATAACCCGTCTGACGCCTTCCAGCCATTCCGCATTATGATCAAGTCTTAAATGTTTATTCAGATTCAATGTCTAATGTATTGAAATTATAGATAACATGCTAGGCTATTGCCTTGTCTGTCAGACAATAACTTACAATCATAATTATTGCCAGGCAGATTAATGTTTTCTCTATGCCGTACTGATTGAAGCATATCTGGAGCAAAAGTTGCACGTACTCAAATCAATTGATGAAGTTGCCTACCAGGCCCTGCAGGAAGATCTGGGTTCGGGTGATTTGACTGCGAGTCTTATTCCGGAAAACAGGCACTCAACGGCGAAACTCATTACCCGTGAAAATGCCATCCTGTGCGGTACACGCTGGTTCAACAGCGTTTTTCGACAACTGGACAAAAATATCGCGATCCGCTGGAAAGCAG